>CAZKXD010000034.1:0-1111 GCA_964556765.1 uncultured Candidatus Saccharibacteria bacterium
AGTTTAGAGTTGTTGGTGGTAACCATTCCCCCCTCACCCGCCGTAATGAGTTTATTGGCATAAAAACTAAAACACGCCGCGTCTCCGAGAGAACCCACCATTTTATTTTTATATAATGCTACGTGCGCTTCCGCGGCGTCTTCCAAAATAAAAATACGATATTTTTTTGCAAGCGCCCGTATCTCATCAACGTCGCACGGGTGACCGTACACGTGAACCGGAATTATTGCTTTCGTGCGATTGGTAATCTTTTTTTCAACAAGACGCGTATCAATATTTCCATTTTCTTCGCAATCAACGAAAACCGGTTTTGCGCCGCATTGTATCACTGCGTTGGCGGTGGCAACCATAGTAAAAGTGGGAACAATGACCTCATCACCTTTTCGTATTCCGAGCGCCCAGAGCGTGAGAAACAACGCAGAGCCGCCGGAATTAACCGCAACCGCATGCTTAACGCCAATCTTTTTCGCAAATGCATTCTCAAAGAGCCCTACGTATTTTGCAGTGCTTGAGATATTTCCCGTCTTAATCGCGTCCGTGACATATTGTATCTCTTTGCCGGAAATGTCCGGCTCGCAAACGTGTATTGTATATGTATGGTTTTTTTGATTCATATCGTTTTCGCCTGTCATAGTATGTAACATATTATATATAAAAAAGTGAGAATCAGAAATAACCGTCACATACAGTATTTTAAGCGCCCGCATGCCGTTCAAAATATGTTAGAATATGTGCGTAAGAACAAAAAAGCTTGTTCCGGAGATTGCGATTACACGCACGCCGTCCAATACAATATAATCATATATCTATGGAAAGACCAAAAAGAGAGGCCGTATCCGCGCCATCAATACCCCTTGAAATGTACCGCGTTTCAGGGCACGGTGAAGTTGACCCTAAAAAATATATCAAGGACACGGGGCAAGATGATTCAATAAAATCCGCTACTGAAAAATATGACATTCTGAATGCAATCAAGCGTGCCCCAGAACAGGAACGGGCAGCGCTCATCAAAGAAGCTCTGTCCAAAGAAGACCATGAGGTTCAGCGAATGGCGGCGATGATGATTGGGTATTATGCTCCGGAGCGTGAACAAATTTCACTACGAGTACTG
>CAZKXD010000034.1:1211-7129 GCA_964556765.1 uncultured Candidatus Saccharibacteria bacterium
GTTGCAGAAAAAATCAGAGAAGCTCTATCTAAAGAAAACCCCGAGGTAGAGCGAATAGCGGCGGGGATAATTAAATATGCTCCGTGGCAAGAACGAGCATCACTTATCAGAGAAGCTCTATCCAAAGAAGACCATGAGGTTCAGCGAAGTGCGGTGGAGATGATTGAGTACGCTCCGGAACAGGAACGGGCAGCGCTCATCAGAGAAGCTCTGTCCAAAGAAGACACTGAGGTTCAGCGAATAGCGGCGGTGATAATTAAATATGCTCCGGAGCATGAACAAGTTTCACTGCGGGTGTTGGTTGCAGAAAAAATCAGAGAAGCTCTATCTAAAGAAAACCCCGAGGTAGAGCGAAGCGCGGCGGGGATGATTGAGTATGCCCCGGAACAAGAACGAGATTCACTCATAAAAACAGCTTTTGAAGCGGGTCTTGGCGCTGAAGTAATTAAGCCGCCGTTATATGACAAAAGCGCTCTTGATAAAGCCAAATTCAGGAGAGAAGAATTTAAAAAGACGGGTTCGGAAACAACACTGGTCGGCGGCGCGTTGAAAGGCAAGCTCATTATCAGACACATAAAACCAACGGCATTCCTTGCGTGGCAAAAGATATATGAGAACTATCAGGCGTGGCGGGATGCGGGCTTTGATTATGTACCGATTGAACCGATACAATCATACAGACTTAACAAAAAAGGACTGGTCGACGTGTTTTCCGGTGTTTTAGACTTAAGTCTCGCGCGGTGGAACTACATTTCAGGAGGAATGTTTATGGGAGAGCTAGGAAGACAACGAAACAAAATCATATCGGTTTTAAATGGTCAAAATATAGAACATGGACATATACATCACGACGATAATTTTGTCCTTCGTTTCTTTAGAGACGAACACGGAAATCCCGACCTAACCAAAACCCCCAGAGTATATGCCATTGATTTTGACCAAGCGGTTTCTTCACAAGCGAAATGATATATATTTTTTAATACCCGCACCCTGATTTTGCCCGCGCGGAATCGTTTGTTGCGTTTTGTTGACATTTTTTCGTATCCTGTTATTATTCTACCAGATGAAATTGCAAGAATGCTTACCGTATGACTGAAACAACGGTGCGAAAAGCAAAAAAATCCGACTTGCCCGAAATTGTTGCTATCGCAGAAAATGCTTTCCCGCAAGACTTTGACTTTGGAGAAGGGTTTGACGCGCACAAATGTGAGAAAATGTTTCGTAACGCCCTTGCTGACCCAAATGAATTTATTACGGTAATTGAAGTGTGTATACATGATAGAAATACACATGACGATATAATGGCTGTCGTTGGTTTTGCATATTATGTAAACAAACCCCCGACCAACGGGACGGTCACCCTTGAAATGCTCGGCGTGCAAGAAACTCTTCGGGATCACGGACTCGGTTTTATGCTTCTTGATGAAAGTGACAGGCTCGTGGTTCGTTATATTAAAACAAAATGCGAAGTGCCAAACCTGGCAACAATTCACCTAACGGTAAGCAAGGATAATCCGGCAGGACAAAGACTCTATATCAAAGCGGGCTATAAACACGCGGGCGACATTCCCGGGCTCGTCGGAGAAGGAAACACGGAACTCGTAATGCTCAAAACGGTGGATGCTGTGCGATACCGCACCGGTCTGTGGGAAAACAAAAAAAATTAAACATTCCGCTTTGGTAAAACAAAGCGGTTTTTCATTGCGTATCGTGTTTTATCATTATTTTTACCAAATCTTTGAATCGTGTTTTTGGCTTCCAGCCAAGAACGCGTTTTGCTTTTGACGCGTCGCCACGCAGATAATTAACTTCATTCGGACGTATGTATTTATCGGCAATTTTGATTACTTTCTTATAGTTGAGCCCCGCAAGCGCGCACGCCTCTCGGGCAAATTCCTCAACGGTGTGCGTTTCGCCGGTAGCGATAACAAAATCTTCCGGCGTTTTGTGCTGGAGCATCCGCCACGCCGCTTCCATATACTCCGGCGCGTATCCCCAGTCACGCGACGCCTGCAAATTACCCAAAAAGATGTGTTCTTTTTTTCCTTTTAATATCTCCCCGATACTCTGCGTGATTTTTCTTGAAACAAAATTTTCTCCGCGCCGTTCGGATTCGTGGTTAAAAAGAATTCCATTGACCACAAACATTCCGTACGACTCACGATACACGCGCGCGATTTCAAAGCCATACAACTTCGCGACGCCATACGGGCTTCGCGGGTTAAACGGCGTTTCCTCATTTTGCGGAGCTTCTTTTTTGTTGCCCGAGTAAAGCTCCGAAGTAGATGCCTGATAAATCTTCGGGCGTAACCCCAGACTTTTAACCGCTTCAAGCAAATTCAGCACGCCGAGCCCTGTCGTGTGCGCGGTGTACACCGGTGTTTCAAAAGAAATATGCACGTGGGACTGCGCTCCGAGATTGTATATCTCATCCGGTTTTACCTGCGACAAAATGTTCGTCAAACTTACGGAGTCCGTCAAATCTCCGTAATGAAGAAATAGCCGCTCCGCGTGTTCCGGCCCGATAAAAACGTCGTGGTCCGGATTCGGATGAATGTGGTCAATCCGTCCCCTGTTCCACGACGAAGACCGCCGCACAAGCCCGTGCACTTCATATCCTTTATCTAAAAGAATTTCGGCAAGGTATGAACCGTCTTGGCCGGTTATGCCGGTGATAAACGCCCTTTTTAATTTTCGTGCCATAAATATACAGAATATAATAACATAATGGTAATTTAAGTTGCGTTCAAAATTAGCACACAGTACTTTCAAAAAATTGACATCGGGACAACGCTGTGCTATGTTGTCTGCAGATTCTACAACCGGGGAGATTTATAGGATGTTCATTCCCGACAGATTTCCGCGTTTATTTGAAAGAGTGCGAAAAGACCACATCGCTGTAGGACTTTTCGGGGCACATGACATATATCACGCACTGCGCGTTGCCGAGTATGCATATAGTTTTGCCCTCTTTGAGTGGAATGATAAGCGCCTCGCGGAGCTCGCGGGCATTGCGGGTCTTTTACATAACGCTGATCATACGATACCTCAACATATAAAGACACAAGAACCATACATCGAGCGCTTGGAAATAATGAAAATCGTGAACCGCTGGATTGGCACCGGTGACAACCATAATGAGTATATCCGTGGGGACGAGCGCTCTATGATATCAGATGCGGTTCTCGGACATACCGGAAAAAATTCAGACGCCGATTCAAAAATCTTGATAGCACTGATGGACGCAGACCGCGTTGTGAATATGGAAGCCGATATCATTATGCGGGCGGGACAGTTCCGTCCGGATATCCCGGCTGTAGATTTTGTCCATTTTCTGAACGACCCTAAAGCAACATATCAAAATCCACGCTCGATTCTTCGGGATATTAATTATTGTCTTGATTGGGTTACCGAAGGAGGCCCCGTGTGCGTGAGAACGAAACTTGGAAAACAACTGGGAAAAGAGCGAGCGGAGTTTCTTAGGTTATACATTGAAACACTCAAGAAACAACTGGAACTCGTCCACGTTTTGAGCTAATAGAAAACAGTTAGAGTAACGTCCTGCATATGCGGGACGTTTTTCATTCCACAAAATCCAAAATGTATTTCGCCCTCATGTCCCATGTGTACCGCAGAGAATCGCGCAGCGCCTGTGTTCGTATGGCGTCCGCATACTGCCCGTCGCGCAATATTTTTTCTATGCCAAGTTTTAATGCCCGCGGGTCATCCGGCGCAACAAGCGCGGCATTTTTATTATGCAAGACTTCCGTGATTGACGGTAGGTCGGAAGCGACTATCGGCACCCCGCTTGCCATATATTCAAATGTTTTTATCGGCGAGGTGTCTTTTTGAGAGTATATTTGCAGCCGCGCATCCTTGCCGGGAGCTCCTGAATTGGGAAGCGCGAGCACGTCGGCGGATTTCAGATATAGCGGCATTTCCGTATACGGCTTTTGTCCAACGAGCGTGATATTGGTAATCGCGCCATATCGTTTTTTAAAGTCAGCAAGGTCATAATACGTGCCGCCGACAAAAACAAACCGCACCGAGGGCATCAATCGCGCGGTTTCCGCAAGCACATATACGCCCTTCCAGTCGTACAAATGTCCAGTGTACAACACAATGGGTTTGTCCGCGGGCAGGTGCAATTTCTCGCGCAAAACATTTTTAGAATCGGAAACGCCGGAGAAAAGCGCGGGGTCAAATCCGTTTCGCGCAATAATCATTTTTTCTTTTGGCGTGTGAAAATGAATGCGGCACTGTTCCGCCTTCCAGTCGTTTGTCGCAATAATGCCCGTCATTTTTTGCAACGCAATCTTCCAAAGCCATATACGGCGTTCCGGAAACCCGTGTATGTCATAAAAGATTCGGTATCCCAAAAGCGACAAGAGCCATCCGGAAAATTCATCGCGCGTGATAATAACATCGTTCTTTTTGTTTCCGTCATACAAGAAAAATGTCGCGAGCCCGAATGAAATCTGATTGAGCAAAAATCCATATTTCCATCCGAATCTCACCGCGTCAAGCGTCGGAATACGCCGAACGGAAAAAGTATTTTTTATTCCGTAATATGAAAAAATATCTTTTCCGGAAGTATTTTTAACATTCGGAATAAAAAGAGTCACCGAAACGCCCGCTTTCGCAAGCGCCTCGCATGTTTTTACGATACTTACTCCGTATGCTTTTTCGGTGGGAATACGGGAGTTAGAAACATATGTAATGTTCATTTCAATATGAGAATGGCGGGGGCGCAATCAATAGAATGTTTTTATACTATCCATATTTTCCTGCGCCCAGCCGACGAGAGAAGAGATTCCTTCTTTAAACGATGTTTGGGGTTCCCACCCGAGCCGTTCTTTCACTTTTGAATTATCGCTCACAAACACTTTTTGGTCACCCGGGCGCGTCTCCCCATATTTTTTATCCGCTTTCAAATTATGAGACCGATCAAGCTCATCAAAAAATTCAAGCAGTGAAATAGAGTTGCCTTGCCCTCCGCCCACATTAAACGCATGCCCGCGCGCGTCATCCACCCGGTCAATCGCTCGCTCATACAGTTCCGCAAGGTCTCCGACGTGGAGCACGTCCCGCACCTGTTTTCCGTTTCCGTAAATCGTTATCGGTTTTTTAAGCATAAGCGCGATGGTGAGCCACGCGAGCCACCCCTGGTCTTCAATCCCGAATTGATGCGGTCCATAAATGCATGATTGCCGAAATACAACCGTGGGAATATTATAAATACGCGCATAATCACGCACATATTTATCCGCCGCTCCCTTACTGCATCCGTATGGCGAATGGAAATCAAGCTGTTGTTTTTCTGAAACTCCGTTCGGCAAGTGCCGCAAGTGATAGCGAGTTTCCCCTTCTTCTATTTCCAGCTCTTCAAGGTCGCCATACACTTTGTTGGTTGAAGCATAGACGATAATCGGCGGAGTCGGCGCTTTTCGCGCCGCTTCAAGCACGTTAAACGTTCCCAGCGCGTTTACCTCAAAATCAGTCCGCGGGTCAGCCACCGATGTCGTAACGGCTACCTGCCCCGCGAGATGGAGAATCGCATCATGCACCGCCGCTTCGCGGTCAAGAATGTTTTGATCATGACGAACATCCGCTTTTACAAAAGTAAATTTGCCGGGATGCATTCCGTTGAGACGATTTAAGTTGAGCTCCACGCCGCGGCGCGAAAGATTGTCCAAAATCGTCACGTTCCACCCATTATTCAAAAAATGCAGGACACAGTTTGTCCCAATAAATCCGGCGCCACCGGTTATAAGAATTTTTTTGGACATATCATTTAATATCGTTCATTATAACACTGTGGATTGTAAAAAGTCCCGTTTACAGGCAACAAAAAAAATGGCTCTATAAAAAAACTTGACAAGATTAAAAAACCATATAGCATTATCGCAGACGGCATC
>CAZKXD010000034.1:7139-8095 GCA_964556765.1 uncultured Candidatus Saccharibacteria bacterium
CCCTGTACGCGGGCTGTAAAGCCGGGTGAAGATCTGCGAGCAGGCCGTTGGTGGTGGGAAACTCCGGAACAAAAGGAGTGTGGTGAAATGGAGTCGTTGCCGGTTGCTCCACTTATTTACGAGGGCATCCTCATTGAAAATCCGAATCTTGCGACAGATTTGAAAACGGGAACAGCATTTCCCAAAAACAGTATTAGACTACTTTACAAAGTTCCTGATGGCGTAATGGACGGCGTTCCCCCTGACGTGTATAACGCGTATCGCCAAGGACGCGACAGTGCGTGTACCGACATTATGTTTTTTACGCACTTGCCGGATGGGACCCCCGCCGTTTTACTTTCTTTACGCAAAAAAGGCGTTTGCTACGGCGGGAAGTGGTGGATGTATGGGGGCGCCATCCAATCGTATCGCTCTATTGCCTTGTTCGTCAGCGACCGAGCCGAAAGCGAATGTGGCGTTCGAGCAGGGCCGCAAGCGCTCGTCGGCGTGTACCGGACAATGTCCGATGACGCCATCGGTTCAACGCTCCAGCCGTGTTACGCGGCCATCGTCCCCTACGAAAAAGTCCGTGAGAAAAAGCAGTTGGATTCCGGACACGGCGATGTTCGTCTTTTCACGCTTGAAGAGCTGGAGCAAATTCCTCAAGAAAATCAGCATTGGTATCCTATGAGGGTCGCGGCACTTGTCTTAAAATCTTTGTTGCTGAACACGCCGACAGAGGCTGAGAAAAAGGTCAAAAAGTTGAATAATTTATTGCATGTTCTTTGGACAAAAGCGGTCGGAACTGCCGACTATTCAAAACCAGAATGGTTCGAGCTTGAGCAGAGTGCCTACTCATTTATGAACCCCGAAATAAAATCCACAACTCTGGAAAAACTCCGGAGATCAATAAGATTTTTTCGTATATGGCATATTCTTCTGAAAAAAGCAAAAAAAGAGACTAACTATGTACACAC
>CAZKXD010000035.1:0-8065 GCA_964556765.1 uncultured Candidatus Saccharibacteria bacterium
CTATAAAGACAAATGGAACGAATAATGAGGAAACCGTACATATTCTATATCATTCACATCATCGCGTTATGCGCACTACTCATATTTATTTTTGAAGGTGCGTATATGGTTTTTGCGCAGGCGACAGGAGCAGATGTTCTCGCGCGCCGCGCTCAACTGGAAGAAAACCTTGCGGAGCTTGAAGCGGAAATAGAGAAACAACAAGTTATCCTTCAAGAAAAACAACGCGAGACAGTTTCCCTTGAACGAGATATTGCAATCGTTGACGCGCGAATACAGTCGGCGGCACTTTCGGCAGCTTATCTCAAAAGCTGGAGCGCGGAAAACAGTCGCTTGCGCATCTTTTGCGGAAAACTCGCGAGATGGACTCATATTCAATTGCGGAAGTGGTGCTTACGAATAAAAATATTTCTGAATTTTTCGCCGACGTTGATTCTTTTTCCGTCATAAAAGCCGCGCTATCCGATTCGTTTAAAGAAATAATCAGTACAAAAGAAAAAACGCAAGAGGAAAAAGCAAGTCTGGAAGAGCGGCGCAGGGAAGAACAGGAACTGCGGCAATTGCAAGAATTGCAAAAACGCCGCATAGAAGAAGATAAGGCGGAAAAAAGAAAAATTCTTGATATTTCCAAAGGACGAGAGGCGGTATATAAAAACATTATTGCAAACATAGAAAAAGACGCCGCGGCAATCAGAACTGAACTCTTTATTCTGCAGGGCACCGATGCGATTCCTTTTGAACGCGCGCTTGAGCTTGCAAACATAGCTTCTCAAAAGACCGGCGTGCGCCCCGGATTGATTTTGGGCGTTATCGCCGAAGAATCAAACTTAGGGCAAAATGTGGGAACGGGGAACTGGAAAGCGGATATGCACCCGACGCGTGACCGCCCCATATTTGAAGATATTACCGGACGGCTCGGTCTTAACCCTGACGCGATGCCGGTTTCAAAAAAACCGTGGTACGGGTGGGGTGGCGCAATGGGACCGGCGCAATTTATTCCATCAACGTGGGTTTTATATGAAAAAAGAATTGCAAAATTAACCGGCCATAATCCGCCGAATCCGTGGGACCCCTATGATGCATTTATTGCCTCCGCGCTTCTTATGAAAGATAACGGAGCGGACAAGGGAACCTATGCCGCCGAACGGTTGGCGGCGCTCCGTTATTTCGCCGGATGGGCTAATGCCACAAAATCAGCATACGCATTTTATGGAGATGATGTTATGCGGCTCGCTGAAAAATATCAGCGTCAAATAGATATTTTGCAGAAAAATTAAAAAGCAAAGCGCCCCGATTTTCTGAAGGAAAATCGGGATACAAACGTAATGAGCGCTGTCTTGACTGCATATCGGTAACCGTGTATATTCTTGTTATCTATGAAAAAAGACATACACCCTGCATATTTTCCGGAAGCAAAAGCGACCTGCGCGTGCGGGAACAGTTTTCATATTGGTTCCACGCTCCCGAGCGTTTCGGTTGAAATTTGCAGCGCGTGTCACCCGCTGTACACCGGAGAAGAAAAAATTCTTGATGTCGCGGGACGAGTTGAAAAGTTTAGGGCGCGAAGAGCAAAGGCGGCTCAAAAGCAAATCATGATGCCGAAAAAGAAAAAAGAAAAGGGCGCGAAAGAAAAGACCGCGTGACAAAGCGGTTTTTTTCTTTTATGCTAGGAGAATAATGAACGTGGATATATATAAAAATAATAAAAAAACTTCTTATTTAGCCGGTGAATATGAGCGTCTGGAAAAAGAAGGTAATGGATTGAGTCATCTGGCGGAAAAAGATCCCGCTATGGCTGATCTCGTGGAAGAAGAGAAAAAAAAGAACGAGGAACAGAAGCGAGCCATATTGGAGAAGATGGAAGAAATTCTTCGCGCGGAAAAAGAAGCGGAAATTTTTCCGCGTGAAGTTATTCTTGAAATTCGATCCGGAGCGGGGGGCGAAGAGGCGGCATTGTTTGCCGCCACGCTCGCGTCTATGTATGAAAAATACGCATCTCGCAAAGGATGGTTGTTCAGAAAGATTGATACTTCGGAAAGCGATTTGGGCGGATTGAAGGAGGGGTCTTTTGAAGTAAAAGGAGATGACGTATATAAAAAACTTCGCCACGAAATGGGGGTGCATAGGATTCAAAGAGTTCCAGCGACGGAAAAATCCGGCAGAGTGCATACATCAACCGCTTCCGTCGCGGTGCTTCCGGTTCGAAAAGCGGCTGAAACCGACATCCATCCATCCGATATAGAAATCACTTTTTCGCGCGGCGGAGGTCCGGGCGGTCAAAATGTCAATAAAGTTGAAAGCGCGGTACGGATACTTCACAAGCCGACCGGTATTGTGGTGCGCTCTACGAGTGAACGAAATCAGCAACAAAACAGAGTACAGGCGCTTTCAGTTCTCGCCGCAAAATTAGATCAGTTGCGGGAAGAGGAGGAACACAAGAAGATATCAACGGAACGGAAAGACCAGATTGGAACCGCCGATCGCTCGGAGAAGATACGGACATATAATATTTTGCAGGATAGGGTGACAGACCATCGTATAAAAAAAAGCTGGCACAATATAGAATCAATTTTTTTGGGCAATATAGATGCGATTATAGAGGCGTTCGCGGGATAAACAACGTGCGTTTGTTTGTGCGCGCCGTGTTTACGGTGGGGACATCTATTATATTTTGACAGATACGGTGTGATATACTGTAACAATGGGTCGTTTCTTTTTTCAGCGTCGTACAAAAGAAAAACTTGCGGTTATTTTTGATATAGGAAGCGCGTCTGTCGGCGCCGCGCTTGTCGGGTTTTCCAAAGACGATTTTCCAAAGATATTTTACGCCACGCGCCACACGATGGCGGTGTCAAAGGAGTTACATCCGGACACTCTTCGCGCGGAAATGCTCACGGCGCTCCGCTCGGTTGCAGAAAATGTGGAGCGTGAGGGGTTTCCGCACGTGCGGTTTACTTTTTTTAGCGCGTTACAGCCCATATACACACTTTTTGTGCTCGCGAGCCCGTGGCATGTTTCTCAAGTACGGGTTATGCGTAAGAAAAACGCAAAGCCTTTTTATGTGGGAAGAGAATTGGTGAGAGATCTTATTTTTAAAGAACTCAATGAATTTCGCGCGCTCCGGACAACGCCTCTTCCGGCAGAGCAAAAAAATAATTCACAAGAAATTATTGAAGCGGATATTTTAGACATTCGCCTTAATAAATATCAGACACAGGATCCGCTGGGGAAAATGACGCATGATCTGGAGATGACCCTTTTTGCAAGTTCTGCGGAACGCTCTCTTGTTGAAAAAATAACGTCAGCGGGGCATATGTTATTTCCGCACGCCGAACATCATTTTGCGTCTTTTACATTCGCATTTTTTAATGCGGTGCGTGATATATGGCACGAGAAACGGCATTACCTATTGTTGGACATTAGCGGAGAAGTTTCGGATCTTTCCATAGTGAAAGACGGGCGGCTTCTTGATACTGCCTCATTTCCGATTGGGATGAACACCATAATCCGCCGCGTCGCGCTTTCACTCAATATATCCGTTCATGAGGCGGAATCATTGCTTGCTATGCATATGAGAAATCATCTGGGAAGCGCCGAGGCGGGCAGAGTGCAGGCGATATTGGTTGATGCCGAAATTGAGTGGCTGCGCTTTTTTTCAAAAGAATTATCGGGAATTTCTTCCCAGATTTTAATTCCGCGCGATATATTTTTAACGGCTGATGATCCGCTCAAAAGCTGGTTTCAAAACATTCTTTCCGGCAATTCGTTCTCCCGTTATGCGCCGACCGGAAATCCTTTTGTTGTTACCGCGCTTGACGAGGAAACGCTCGGACGATATTGCGATATCGGAGCCGAAACGCGCGCGGACCCGTTTCTTATTGTGGAGTCGTTGTTTTTTAATAAAAAAATTAATGTGGTATAATATAGTCAATCTACGGCGCGTATTGGTTAATTGATTATTTACAATTATTATTAACTCTATCGTATACGCTACATACTCAACCACATATGGCAAAACGAATGTTACAAGATGTCATTTCTTCCAAGAAAGAACCAACGCGGCGCGCGGCCGATATTGGGTTTGCGGGAATAAAAAAACAAAAACAACCTCCGTCCGCAGACGGCTACGGAAGGGTGCGTTTTGCGGGATTGCGTCAAGGAGGGGATTCGCGCATTTTCATATGGGGAGCCGCGGTATTGGCCGTTTTCCTTGCATTCTTTTTTGTTCTTTCGTTTTTTGAAAAAGCAACGGTAACCATTACGCCCAAACGGCAAAGTGTTTCATTAAACGCGCCTATTGTCGCGCATCGCGGCACCGCCGCGTCTGCCGGAGGGCTTGCGTTTGAGATAATGACGCTTTCAGGCGAGGAGAAAAAAATATTTCCGGCGACTCAAGTTGAACGCATAGATACGGCGGCGTCCGGAAAAATCATCATCTATAATAATTTTGATTCAAAAAATCAGCAATTGGTGGCGCGGACTCGTTTTGAAACTACGGAAGGACTCATATACCGCGTTCGAAATCCGGTCGTTGTTCCCGGACAAAAAATTTTAAACGGAACAAAGATTCCCGGTTCTGTTGAGGTGACGGTGTACGCCGATGAGTCGGGTGAGAAATATAATATCGGTTTGACGGACTTTACCATACCGGGGTTTAAGGGCACTCCGCGATTTGATGGTTTTTACGCGCGGTCGGTGGCTCCCATGACCGGCGGGTCTTCGGGAATCGTTAAGACGGTTTCAAAAGAACAACTTGCGCAAGCTAAGATTGAGCTTGGAAATTTATTGCAGTCAAGACTTCTGCAGAAAGCGTATTCACAAAAACCGGATGATTTCATTTTATACAACGATGCGGTTTTTTTTGCCATTGACGAGGGAACTCCGCGCGCGATACAGACCAATGTGGATAAAGACGAAGTGGATGTTATCGTGTCCGGCACCGTGCACGGGCTTATTTTCAACGAAAAATCACTTTCTCAATTTTTTGCGCGCACGCTTGTTCCCGATGCGGCTCCGGAATCGGTAATTGTGAAAAATTTGGACAGCTTGACGTTTAAGATTTCAAATAAAGAATTGTTTTCTCCGACTGAAGATACGGCGCTTTCCTTCGTTGTAGAGGGTAATCCTCGTTTTGAGTGGCTTTTTGACATAGCGCAATTAAAACGCGACGTGGCGGGAAAATCAAAAAACGAGTTTAATCAGATATTAAAGAAATATCCAAATATACAAAAGGCCGAACTCGCACTGCGCCCGTTTTGGAAAGGGTCATTTCCTGAAAAAGTGGAGCGTATAGAGATAAAAACGGCAGGAGAATAAAAGGAAATTTTCGGCTGGCGGGGTTGACACCGGTTTTCTGTTTTGTTATCATAGTGCTCATTACCACAGAACAAGAAAATCCCGAATAACGCTCTATTAATTATTGGTAATTATTACATAGGATACGGGATAGTTTTTTCGTGTTCTGTTTTGTAGGGAATGAAAGAACGAAAACAAGAAACGATATCGGGTGTTGTGATAGAGGCATTGCCCAGCACTCTGTTTCGTTTGGAGATTGCGAGCGGGGAAACCATGCTCGCTTATTTATCGGGAAAAATGCGCAAGTTTCGCATAAAGGTATTGGTGGGCGATCGAGTAGAAGTTGAAATAGACCCCTATGGCGGAAAGGGAAGAATCGTTCGAAGATTTTAAACACACTTGATTATATACCAATTTCACCCCACGCGTATCAACAGTATGAAAGTTCGAGCATCTATTAAAAAAATTTGTTCCAATTGTAAAATGGTCAGACGAAATGACCGGTTGCATGTTATTTGCAAAAATCCGAAACATAAGCAAAAACAGGGATAAACGATTTTTATAATTATACATCTGAAATTTTTATGCGTATTTCCGGTATTACCATTCCAGACACCAAGCGTCTTGAGTTTGCGCTTACTGCCATCTATGGCATCGGGCGATCTCGCGCGCTTGCCATTTTAGAAAAGGCGCGCATTGACCCCAGCGTGAAGTCGTCCGATCTGAAATCGGAAGATGAGAATAAAATAAGAAAACTGGTTGAGGAATATGTGATAGAAGGAGAATTAAAAAGAGACATTGCGGCGAATATCAAACGTCTCAAAGACATCAAGGCATATCGCGGAGTGCGACACGCAAAAAATTTACCGGTTCGAGGGCAACGGACAAAATCAAATTCAAGAACGGTGCGCGGCAATGTTAGAAAAACGATGGGTTCCGGAAAGCGGAAATTGGAAAAAACATAAAGCGAATTATTCATCGGTGTTCATATACATTTAGCATGGGAAAAAAACGAACAGTACAAAAAAGCGGCGGAGGATTTGATGCGGAATTGCGCAACAGGTCTTTAGGCAAGGCGGCAAAAAGAAAAGTATCTGCCGGAGTGCTTCATATTCAATCCACATACAACAATACCCGATTGTTGTTATCAGACAAAAAAGGAAATACTCTCTGTAGCTCATCAAGCGGCTCCCTCGGATTTAAGGGAACAAAAAAGGGCACGCCGTTTGCCGCGGCAAAAGTGGGCGAGCTCATCGGAGAAAAAGCAAAAACCATGGGTATACAGGAGGTTAATGTCGTGTTAAGCGGGGTTGGTCCCGGTCGCGAATCGTCATTGCGGTCTTTTGCCTCGCGGGGAATAGAATTGTCCGCAATACGGGATGAAACCCCCATTCCGCACAATGGTCCCAAGCCCAAAAAACCGCGAAGAGTATAAAATGAACGAGCTCGCTATTTTGAAACTCTCGCAAAAGTTCCAAAATGGCGGCTACAAAATTTGGTATGAAATTAAAACAATACAAAACAGCGCGACGTCTCGGAGCACGGGTTTTTTCCAAGACGCAAAATCCAAAATTTGTTTTGACGAAAAGAACCACCGCGCGAAAACACACGCGGCCGCTTTCGGAATATGGGCTTCAGCTTATTGAAAAACAAAAAATGCGCCTTACGTATAATTTGAGCGAACGGCAATTTGCGACATATGTGAAAAAAGCTTTGCAAAAAAAAGGCGTTAATCCGGCTGATTTTTTATATAAAAATCTTGAATCACGGCTGGACAATGTGGCATTCCGTCTTGGTCTTGCGAAAACGCGCCCGTTGGCGCGGCAAATGGTTTCCCACGGCCACTTGTTGGTAAACGACAGAAAAGTCAATATACCGTCATATGCGGTTAGGCACGGAGATCGCGTTCTCGTGCGGGCGGGGAGCAAAGATAAGAAATTATTTACCGGAATTGTTGAGTCTCTTGCAACCCAAACAATACCCGCATGGCTTACGCTTGATGTAAAAAAGATGGAAGGAACGGTAACGGGCGTCCCCAAATTGGAAATATCGTCGGGGGATGTTTTTAACGCGACGGCGGTTATCGGATATTATAGCAGATAATGTTATGCGTATTAATTATCAGTAATTTTTTTGCTTGATTATTTTTTAAATAAATGTAATTAAGTAAACCATTATGGTATCAGATCTTACTATTATTCTTCCGTCCAAACCGAAAATAATCTCTGAAGACGGATTCAGGGGTATGTATGAAATTGATAGTTTATATCCGGGCTATGGACATACGCTCGGCAATTCTCTTCGGCGCATCATTTTGTCTTCTTTGCCCGGAGCGGCGATAACTTCCATCAAAATAGACGGTGTCAGCCATGAATTTTCAACACTGGACGGCGTCAAGGAAGATATCATCACAATCATTCTTAATTTGAAAAAAGTTCGTTTTAAGATGAACGTTGAAGAACCGCAGGAAATTACGCTGCATATTTCAGAAATGAAAAAAATAACCGCCGCTGATATAAAAGTTTCCGGACAGGTGGAGGTTTTAAATCCGGAACAATATATTGCGGAGATAACGGGTAAAAAAACGACTCTTTCGGTTACCCTGCGTCTTGAGTGGGGACTTGGATATGTGCCCAAAGAGATGCTACAGAAAGAAAAAGTTGAAATCGGCACGATGGTGCTTGATGCGGTGTTTACTCCGATACGAAGGGTAAATTATGAAGTTGAAAATATGCGCGTGGGAGACAGGACCGATTATAATAAATTGCGC
>CAZKXD010000036.1:0-4539 GCA_964556765.1 uncultured Candidatus Saccharibacteria bacterium
GATAAAAAGCGGTCGCAATCGCGAGCGGAATAAATATTCCCGGATACCCGCAGACATTGCGGTCAAAATAATGATACAAAAGCATAAGTCCTTTTTTGTCTTCAAATACTTGTTTTTGCACCTCTTCCGTTCCCCTGTCTGTTCCCGAATATCGCGCGTGCCAATATCGCATACGGATAACGCGGAAAAGAATTTTTGAAATTGACGCAAGCGCGCCGGCAATTAAAACCCATACTGAAAATCCGTTTACCCACATTGCAATGCCGAGAATAAAAAAGAAAAGTCCGTATTGAATGTCGTGGCTCACCGGCTCCACATAGGAACTTCCCATTGTGCTTTTGATTTCTCTGAAACGAAATACCTCCCCGTCCGCGCCATCAATAATAATTGAGAGAAAATAAAAGACGGGACCCCAGAGCGCGAGCACCGCGTCTCCGAAATAAAAAAGCGCGCCGAGAAAAAACACCGCGGAGCCCGTTGTCGTTATTTGATTGGGTGTTATTTTTGTCCGCAAAAACAACGCGGTCAAATAAATTGAAAATACGCGCGTAAAGCGTCCGAAATAACTTTGGTCGCGTATTTTGACAGGCCCCTGACAAATGGCGCGCAATTCTTTAATTGTGTAGTCCCGTGGATTTCTCATTGAGAGTTTAGAATTTTGAGCAGAATGTCAGCAAGCCGTTCCGCTGATTTTCCATCATTCTTATACATAAAATAGTCTACCACGTTTTGCATTTCCCGACTCCGTTTTTTCCCCAAAACCAGAATGTCGTATAACGCCTGTTTGTATTCTTCTTTGTTTTGCGGCACCCACGCGGCTCCCGTTTGCCGCACCGCATCAACATAATCGGTGCCATACAGACGCGTCGCCGAATAATGACGCGACGTATCGGGCGGATTAAACCGAGGATTGATTACAGGCGTTCCGCACGCCGTGGCGTCAAGAGTCATTGTTGAGGCAAGATTCACCACAACATCCGCATGATACAGCGAGTTCACCAAATGATGCACGTGGTCTATGCGCGTATCCCAATTATCTTTAAACTTGTCGCTCTGCTGTTTATCGTGCGTGTCTATAATAACGCCCCGCAGAAACCGCACTCGAGAAAATCGCTCCGCGTCCTTTTTATATCCCACATGCGGCCTGATAAGAATAGTGGCGTCGGGGATAACGCCCTCATCCATATAAGCACGAATCGTCTCCACAAAATATGCCTCGTCGCACATATCGCCGCCCGTAGAACTAAACAATATTATTTTTTTTTCCGGATTGGCGCCGATTTTTTCGCAAAATTCTTCCCGTTTCATCAATCCGTCTTTACGCGCATAAAAATCAAACTGCGGAACGCCGGTTATTTCAACCTCATCATCCGCATATCCCTGCAGACGCACCGCCTGATTTTTCATAAATGGGCTCCACACGAGCAGTCTGTCCGCTTTCACATTAAAAAGAATTTTGGAAAGATTGTCCCATGTTTTTGGCATATCAACCGTCGGCACGCCAAAACGCTTGGCGCTTTTAAGCACCCCCTCATCACCGCGGGAAGCGGTATTAAACACAAGATCCGGCTTATATTTTTCAAACAAATAATCGTGGTCCCGTTCCGGATTGATTTTTAAATCAATAAAACGGATAAAACGTTTGAATCCGGGTATGAAACGAAGCGGCGCGACAAAAAGCATACGAGGAATATAGTACAGAGGATTCGGAGGGTTCTGCCCCGCAAGCGTATAGCGATACAAAAAATGCACCGTCCTATTAAATACCGCGCCGCGCATCACTTCTTCAAGAATTTTGTAATAACGCTTTTCGCTCATCCGGAGCGGTTCAAACGCGAGATTTTCGTGCGCAAATTCTTTAAATAATTCTTTGTCTTCAAAATTCGGCGTAAGAAGCACAACGCGCACCCCGTTATGAAGAAGCCGGTCTATCACACCGGTTCTTAAAAGATTGCGTATCGCCGATCCGCGCAAAAGTGTTATAAAAATTGTTCGCATTTTAATACATATGTAGATAACGCATATCGTTCATATTTGGTTTTTGATTTTTTGCGCAACAAATTTTTAGTATTATGAGCGATCTAATTGATTAAACATAATTTCGGCGCCAACATCGGTAAATTGAAACGGTATCTCCTGAAAATCGGAAAGATTTTGCGCCCGCGCGCGCTTCGCGAGTGCGGCGCGTACCATATTCTGCCTGTCGGGCGGCGCGACAAAAAGAAGACATCCGCCTCCGCCTGCGCCCAAAATTTTTCCTCCCCACGCGCCATTTTCACGCGCCGCTTCATACAGCATATCAATCGCGCCGTTTGAAATACGGGCGCTCAATCGTTTTTTGTCTTCCCATCCGCGATGTAAAAATTCGCCAATTTTTCTCATATCCCCTTTTTGCAACGAATCTTGAAACGCAAACACGCTCTCGGTCATTTCTTTATATCGTTCTAAATTTTTTGAAATATGTTCATTCTGGTCTCCCAGCACTTCCCCCGCCGAGCGTGTAATACCGGTAAAAAAAAGCAGAAGGTGTTCTTTAAGTTCGCGCCGACTTCCGTCGCCAACGGGAAGCGGGGTGACCACAACCGAGTCATCGGGCAAAAACTCAATGCGATTGAATCCTCCGTAGCTTGCGGCGTATTGGTCTTGTTTGCCGATTGGCTCTTTCAGGAGATCTATTTCAAGACGGCACGCGGCACACGCCGCTTCTTCTTTATTCATTTCCTTTCCGAGATATGCCGAAAGCCCCCGCACGAGACCGACCGAAAAACTGGATGATGAACCGAGCCCCGTTTTCGCCGGAATGGAAGCAAACGAACCGATTTCAATATTTTTATCAATGCCAAAATCCAAAAGCGCGGCGCGAAACAGCGGATGCTGAATATCGTGCGGCCGATTCACATTTTCCGTTTGCGAATACCGCACCGAAATCGTGTTATGAAGCGCCGGTTTATTGATGGCAATGTAAACATATTTATCAATGGTAACGGACAAAACGCGTCCTGAAATTTGACGGTACACGAGCGGCAGGTCGCTCCCGCCTCCCAAAAAACTTATTCGCAATGGTGCACGGACGAGAATCATAGGTCTTTTTATTTTTGCATACCTTGTGCCATCGGTCGCTATTGACTAAACACGCATATACTGTTAGAACAGTATCAGATATCTTTCGGTTTCAGGAATATGAATCGGTGAACATAGAACAAACAATCGGCGGCATTCGTGTTATCTCCGGGGGCACGAAGGCGTTCATCGTTCTTTCGCGCCCGTGGCAGTATGATATCAATAATACCACTGCGCATTGTCCGTTTTGCGACATTAAAAATAGAGAAAAAGAGAGTGTCCGTATTTCGCACGTTGCGGAACTTCATGAACCGTGGCTCATCGCAAAAAATAAATTCACCCGATATTCATTCCACGAGCTTATCATCCCAAATGCTCACTGGCCGAACGAAAAACTGCGAACACTCGGCGGCGCAGATGCAATTGGCGATTTTTTGAAAATTGCGCATACGGAAATGACGCGTAGCAATCCACAGACACCTATGCTGATAGGCGTCCACGTTGGGCCGTATGCCGGACAAAACATATCTCATCTCCACATACATCTTGTCAAATTGCCGCTCCCAATTCGCCGACAATCCGAAAAATCACCCGCGCATACAATAAATAGATTGTGGTCACGCGCCGCGCGCCTCCGCATAATGGAAAAAAACGGATATCGGGCATTCGCGCATGGCATACGCGCCGGACAATGCTTTGTCGTGCCTTCCGATGAAATAAATTTTTCATCATGCGCGTATGTGGATGATTTCGCGCGCGTGCTTGCAGACGTTATAGAACTTTACAACATACGATTCAAAAGCGTTGAGGGACTGCCTCCCGACTTTATGCTTAGTTTGGTGTGGGAAAAAAATCGGTTTACATACGGAATGTATGTCCCGATACTGAATCAGTGGGGATGCGCCGAATATATCGGTTTTGTGGAAAACCAGCCGATTGGTCTTCCGTGGCCTCACAAAGAAACGGTAAAACAGTTGCTCCAATAGTAATAGAATTCATACCGCCCTTCGTGGCGGTATTTTTTAAAACAGCGTGCTCGGCATGTTTTGGTACACATTACCCGCAAGAATATCATCTGTTACATTTTTAAGCCGTTCAGGTGTGCCCGCGTCTTCTATGTATTCATTCGCGTTCGTTTTGTATCCGCATACGGTATATCCTTTTTCTATTAAAAGCGGGAGCAAGTCTTTATCTAAATCATACGCACCGGAGGCGGGCACATGCGCGAAACATTTCGGTTCAATAACATACAGCGCGGCGCCGGCAAGATTACCGGAGTCATCTGACCCCTTGGGAATCATTCGTACGATTTTTTCTTCTTCCATAACCACCAAATCGCTGTCTTTGGGATGTTCCGTTTCAAATACCACAAGCGTCGCGTCCGCATTGCGCGCGCGATGAAATTCCATAAGCCGATCCATTTCAATATTAAAAAGCACATCTCCGTACGTAATTAACACCGGATTTTTTTCATCTTTC
>CAZKXD010000036.1:4549-5169 GCA_964556765.1 uncultured Candidatus Saccharibacteria bacterium
GCCGTTCCCCACGGCACCGGCTCAACAACATATGTTATGCGCACTCCGAGGCGTTCTCCGTTGCCAAAATAATCTTCAACCACATCGGAAAGGTGGTGCGTTTTGAAAATAAAATCAATAAGCCCGTATCCGCGCACATGCCGCACAATATATTCAAGCATCGGCATATTGCCGATTTTTACCATCGGCTTCGGCACGTTTTTTGTAAGCGCGCCGAGGCGCGTGCCAAGCCCACCGGCAAGACAAACGACTTTTATGTTAGACAGTTGTGAGTTCATTAAAAATTTTTAAATTTTCCTCCAGATGCTCCGCATTATTTGTTCCGACGAGAATGGCGCCGCCCCATTTCATTTCTTTTAAAATAAATCCCAACGAATTTCTTGCGCGCCGCCCCGACCTCGCTCCGGAGAAAAGCGCGCCCGAGGCAAACGGCCGGCTGACCAAAATCTTCTTTCCCGCCTTGTGCGCGCGAAGAAAGGTCGGTTTCATTTCAGTATGTTCCATATTATAAGGAAACTGAATAAAATCAAAAAAGTCGGCGGCGAGCGCCGCGCGCGCAGTTTCCATAGTGGTGGCGCACACGCCCATATGCGGGATATCTTTCCTCTTATAGCGAGAAA
>CAZKXD010000036.1:5179-7750 GCA_964556765.1 uncultured Candidatus Saccharibacteria bacterium
ACTCATCACGCAAAAGAGCGGGGGTCGCTTTGTGAAGCTGAAGAAGCGAAATATGCGGAAGCCGCCCGAGACTGCGCTCAATACTTTTTGCAATGTGTTCGGAAGAATTAAGAACAGCCGTTGCGCCCGTTTGAACGTCATATTCCTCCCCGCACTTTGTCGCAACAAAACATTTTTTTCTGTCAGACGCGGCAAGCTCCCGCAAAAATTTACCCAACCGTTCTTCGCTTGAACCATACGAGGGGGCCGTATCAAATATCCGTATTCCCAATTCAAACGCGCGAGACAAAAACGCAAGCGCCGCGCGCTCGCTCGGCACCTTCATTGTTTGAACTCCCCACTCCCGCCCGATTCGCACAAGTCCGCATCCCAGAGAAGGAGTATGGGAAAAATATGCGTCTTGCGATAATCCGCTCATGATTTCTTTTGAAGCGCCGGCATGGAAAGAATGCGCAGAAGTGTTTTTGAAACCGTTTCCGCCTGTTCGTCGGTCATTGTGTAAAAAACCGGCAAACACAAATGTTGCGCGCTTACAAACTCGGTCTTTGGTAAAGAAAGGGCGTGCGCCTCCGGAAATACCGGCTGTTTGTGGAGAGGGATTTCATACACATATCCGCTCGGAGAAACGCCGTTTTTAAGAAGCTCTTTATGCACAGCGGTTCTATCGTGATACGGCAGAATCGTGGTGTATTTAAAATAATTGTGAGTATTCGGCTCTGTCGGCTTTATAATGACAAGATTCGCCGCGCCCTCAAGAAAATTATCATATACGCGCGCGATCTCACGCCTTCGTTTCAAAAATTTTGGAAGCGACTTGAGTTGCGCAAGCCCCATAAGCGCCGCGACCTCCGGCATGCGCCAGTTATACCCGATTGCCGTGTGATGATTAATATAGATGTCCTGTTTTACTTTTCCGAATTCTCGCATTGATTTCATTTTTTGAGCCAGTGTTTCATCATTTGTCGTAACCATTCCGCCTTCTCCCGTCGTCATCACTTTTGTGGAAAAGAAACTGAATCCCGCGGCGGTGCCAAACGCGCCCGCTTTTGTGCCTTGGAGCGACGAGCCGTGCGCTTGAGCCGCGTCTTCCAGAAAATGGATATTGTGTTTTTTACAATAGTCCCGCAGAGTGATTGCTGACGGCGATACAAGCCCGCCAATATGCACCTGTATAATCGCCACTGTCTTTGGCGTTACGCGGCGCATGGCATCTTCCGCGTCCAAACACATATCATCCCCGCAGTCGGCAAACACCGGCGTGCCTCCCGCATTTAAAATCGCGTTCGCGGTCGCAATAAACGTATTTGACGGCAATATCACTTCTTTTCCGTCAACGCCGATTCCGCGGCATATAAGCTCAAGCGCCGATGTGCCGCTGTTGCAGGCAACCGCGTATTTGGTCCCGACATATTTCGCAAATTGTTTTTCAAATTCTTCCGTGTGTTTGTAATTAGACAAAAACGATTTTCCTTCAAGAATTTCCCTGAATTCTTTAAGAATCCATTCAATATCGTCTTCAAAAAAATATGGCTGTACGGGAGGAATCATAAAATTTAAAAACTCAAAACGAAAAAAGTAAAGTGTAAAATTATTTTAATTGATTGGAAAATTCTTTTATTTTTCTACACACAAAATCAGTTTGGTCATTCGTGAGTGTCGGCGCGGAGGGAAGACAAACGCCGGTTTTATATAATTTTTCGGTTATTGGGAACGTTCGCTTTACCATATATGCCGGTTGGCTATGCATCGGCATAAATAACGTTCGCGCTCCGATTCCTTGTTTTTGAAGATACGCGATAAGCTTTTTTGCATTTGGCACAAATATGACAACGCGGTGGGGGCATATATCACCATTTTCGGCAAATCGGAAAACATACACATTCGGCACGCCGCGCAGATTGTTGGCGTATCTTCGCAGGATTTCTTTTTTGCGCGCAACAAATCGCGGCGCTTTTTTGAATTGTGCTACGCCGACGGCGCTCTGCAATTCGGTAATGCGAAAATTGTATCCCTTTCGCTCTATCAAATCAACACCCCGTTCGCGCCGTCCATCGTGTTTATACATATTCGCTTCGCCCATTAATTTTTTATTATCCGTAACAAGCATACCCCCCTCTCCGGTTGTAATTGTTTTGTCGGCAAAAAAGGAAAGCATTGAAAAATCGCCGTATGAAGCAATAGCACGATTTTTATACATTCCGAAAAGCGCGGGAGCGCAGTCATTGATTAAAAAAAGTTTTTCTTTTTTTGCATATGTAGCAATTTCATCTATTCCTTCGGCATTGCCATATGCCGCGACAAAAAGAACCGCTTTTGTCTTTTTTGTTCTTGCTTTTAGAATAGTTTCAACCGATAGACAAAGCGTTTTTTCGTCCACGTCGGCAAATATCGCCTTCGCGCCCGTTGCGGAGACGGCGTTCGGGTCGGCGGAGTGCGAGAGACTCGGCACAATCACCTCGTCCCCCTCTCCGATGCCGAGCGATTTCATTCCCGCAATGAGCGCATCCGTTCCGTGAGAAAACGCAAGCGCGCATTTCCTTTCGCACGATTGTGCGATATATTCTTCAAATT
>CAZKXD010000037.1:0-898 GCA_964556765.1 uncultured Candidatus Saccharibacteria bacterium
TACTCAACGGTGTTCTATTCTAGGGACATTGGGCTCACTGAATTACCAAATTAAAAACCCGCCATGGAATTTGTAGCGGGTTTAATTAAAATGTTTCTTGAGGCGTAAAACGGTTTCTGTTCGCAATCGCGCGTCAAGTACCAAATCCATCGTGCGCCAGTTGGCTCGTTCGGGGCGTCCCAGAGCTTCGGCAAGAATAATGCGAAGATATTGCGCGGGCACGGTGCGCGGTTTCCACCACATATTTGCAACTGTGTTCGCCCCCGACCTTGACGGACGCCACAGCAAATATGGCGGCGGATTATCGCTCATTTCGTTGCATGAAACGTGAAAATTCCCAGCGTTGCGCGGTATGCCCTCTACGATAATATCAAAAAGTTCGCGTTTAGCATCTGGGAAATCAGTTGTGATTCGGCCAAAAAGATCTATTGTGGTCGGAACGAGATGGATGTGCGCGTGTGGTACGGTTTGTCCCACAATCCCGTGCTCAAACAATACGGGGAAGACACCGTATTCGGAAAAGATTTTCTTTTCACAATCAAGAATAAGAAGCGTGAGGTCAAGCATTTCCTCATCAGAAAAAACAGTTGAACATTTCGCGTGTCGTTTGGGGAATATAAGCACATATCCGCCATCGGTAATTTGCCCCAAAGTCGCAATCACAAAAAAAGTATCTGTTTCGGCGACGATACGCTCTGTAAACATTGTACGGTCGCAAAATGGGCAGGACTCCACTTTTCTTTTTCCCAATTCCGGCAATCTTTTTTCAGAGTACCACGCGATGTTTTTATGCGCCACTCTGCACGCGCGCATAAAAAAATCCGAGACGCCGGTCTCGGATTTATTTTTTTTGTGTTGTTTTTTTCTTACCTGCGGACATGCTATTGACTTCTTTATA
>CAZKXD010000037.1:908-3598 GCA_964556765.1 uncultured Candidatus Saccharibacteria bacterium
GTTTTAAATAGGCAAACAGCCGATTTGTTTCAGAACCTGATTGACGAATTCCTTGTTGTCGTAATCGTCTTCGCGGGTTGGCCTTCCTCGGAAACCCGCCATCACTTCAATAATATGCTGATTTTTTGCTCGAACTATTGCGAACCCTACGCCAAAATCTGTCGTTTTTATTTTTCCGTCTTCAAACGGCGTATGCGTGCAGATTGTGGGGCACTGAAGCGCGAGCCGCTGTCCGTGCGCCACTTTTTCCGAGTCTTCATCTTCAGGATTAAAATGTTCCACGCGAACGGCAACGTGCCAGTTTGCGGGAATAACCACATGCGCGCGGCGCCACTTTTCAAGCGCTCGCTCGGCTGAAATACTTGCCGTTTCCGTTCGCGCCGTTCCCGGATGGGCGGCCTTGTACGAAAGTCCCGTGACTGGGGAAATATAATGGATTTTAGTGGTCAGATCATCTTTGAATACTTTTGCTCTGACCACCGTATGCAAGTTGGGCACTTGAGCGCGGTCGCCGATTGCCGCTTTTATTTTTTCCACTACATAATCAACGAGACATTGCTCAAAAACAGTGAGGGGCGTTGTGCCGCCTCGTTTCTGCCAGTCATCATGATTGCCCGGCACCCACAAAAAGTCCACAAGGCACGCATTAATTGTTTGTACAATGGTATCTTTCGCGAAGATGCCATTCCCGCTCGTTTTTGTCATTTCTGCAAGCATTTCTTTGAATACGCGGCCAATTACCTCGCCAATCAAATGCGCTGCAAGTTTTTCTTGTTGGGTATTGTTGACTCCGGCGATAATCTCGCCTCGCTCAAGAAGTCCGTGATACAGTCCTTGCGTCAGGTCTCCCGCCGCAACAAGTATATTTGCCTTTAATCCGAGAATGATTTTTGGCACTTCGTTGACGAAAAATTCATAGTCGGTATATACCGCTCCCGCATGCAAACATCCGAATCCGACCACTCTGTCTTCCGTGCAATACGAAGCTAAATCAGGGTTGGGATATTCAATGTTGTTTTGGAGTATGTCGGAAGAAAAATCATATAAATCCGACCCTTCATCAAAAACTACCACTGATTTTTGCACCAGTCCGTCAAGCGCTTCTTTTATTTTTTCTCGGGAAATCTTTTTGCGAGCCGCGCGCAACTGATATTCAACAATTCCCACGCGCACCGCGCTTGTAACCAAGAGAGCGAATATTGCTTCCTGAAGCGGAGTCAATTCTTTGGGCTTTTTAACGAACTCGCGTTCGCACGCGATAAGCCCTTTAAATGAACGGTATGTAATGGCGTGCTCTCCTGTATTTTTGAACTGAATAAACGCGACACCGATTTGGTTCTCAGCGGAATGAGTTTCAGTAATGTTATGAAGAACGGGTATCATCATCCACGCGCGGCGCGCTTCTCCTCGGGGACGATCAATACTTCCGCCAAGACACCCGACAGCATGAATATCGGGGAGTCTTTTGTGAGACCGTTTTTCAATATCTTGGATAAGACGCTGAGCGGATGTCGTGTAATACCGCGAACGCCAGACTGCTTTAATTGGCACGATGGGAAGAATGGTTTTATCGGCATATTTTACCGTCAACGGATGCTCAACGTCGGTGCCATGGCCCCAAAACACGATATCCTCACTTCTGATTTCAGAAAGATGTCGCGCGATAATTCTTCCGACCTCTCCGTCATACGCGGGACTGGTAAAGATATATATTCTTGCCAGTTTTCCGTTCGGTTTTCTGATGTGGGGAATATCCGACGCGAGTTGTGTTGCTTTTCTTAAACAAAAAGCCGATTTTTCTTCCGCGAGCTCTGTTTCGCGGTCACCCTTTGGGACGTCTCTCCACCAATTATTTTTTTTCAAATCTTTGATATGCGCGCCGAGCTCTTTGTCCAACACCCGTTTATCTACCAAGCCTCCCGCCAGAATGATAAAGTGTGTTCCTTTTTGTTGAAATGCTTGTCCGGCGAGGCGAACGAGCCCTCTGCGGTACCCGCTTCCACCAAAATCAATTCGCGACAATAAGCCAACGCACGCGCCTTCCTGCATATCAGGATCCACATCGCCGCTTTTTACGGCAAGGTGCGCCTCCGGTATGTTTGCTTTCGTGCGCAATTGCTTTTCGCGCTCTTCACGATGCTTGTTCAATTCTTCGCCGTCGCTTTTTTCTTTTCGAGTCGCGGATGATGTTGCGTTTAATAGCGTCGCGTTGCCCCATGCGCCGAGTGACATATCGCGCGCCTTCATTCGGACGGCGTTTAATGTCAAACGCGGGCCGTCAAGCGCGTTTATATCGGCAATCATTTTTTTTCTGAATTGCGCGAGTTCCGCACGGGTCATTACGGCAGATGATTGTTCCCAGCATTGTTTTAACAATGCAATGCGCGACTCTGTCCACGTGGTATGTTCCGGACGGGGTTTCTTCAATCCGTGATAATATCGCGCCTCTTCAATTACCGTCTTTGTTCGCGTAAGAAGTTTTTCGGCGTCTTTTAACGGCAATTCCAAGAGCTGAATAAGTTCAAGGATTCGTTTCCCCGTTTCTGTTTTTAAGAATGCCGGACGAACGGGTATGGTGCCCGTATCGTCTTTGAATTCCGAAACAAGCCTCATAAGTTCCGCGCGATGGTCATCCGTTTTTTTGCGGCCGTTCTTTTTGGCGTAATCGAACGCGAACGAGGCGATCCGGA
>CAZKXD010000037.1:3608-7731 GCA_964556765.1 uncultured Candidatus Saccharibacteria bacterium
TTCTTTTTTTCCGCCATTGTCGTTTGCCTTTTCAAACAACTCTAGTCTGGACTCATTGTATCTTTTTTTGCCTGTCGCACTCAACCTTGCGCGTCTTTAAAAATGTCGTATGATATGTGAACCGAGTATGAGAAAAAAAATTCTTACGAGGTCTTTTTTTCAAAAGCGAGCCACATACGTCGCTCCGATGCTTTTGGGGAAGTATTTGGTGCGGAGAGCGGGCGGCATAGAAACCGCGTATATGATTACGGAAACCGAAAGCTATGACGGGCCGAACGATCTGGCGTCACACGCCTCAAAAGGCAAGACGGCGCGAAATGAGGTTATGTTTGGGACTGCGGGGCGTTTATATATATATTTGTGTTACGGGATGCATTATATGCTTAATATAGTAACCGGACGCGCAGGGTACCCCGCGGCCGTTTTAATTCGCGGCGTTATAAGTGGGAATGTAAGTCACAACGTTTCTAACGCGCGCACACACCCACCCTCCAAATTACGGACATCCGACGTCCGAAGTTTGAACGGTCCGGGAAAATTGACAAAAGCGCTTACTATAGACAAAACGATGCACGCGCGATATGCATCGCCCGAATCGGGACTTTGGTTTGAGGATAGGGGTATTGTCATTAGAAAAACACAGATACAAAAAACGCCCCGCATAGGCGTTTCCTATGCAGGACATTGGGCGGATAAACCATATCGGTTTGTTCTTACTCTCTAGAAAGTAGCGTTATCTCTTTTTTCGTTTTGTTTGACGTTCCCAAATAATGAAACGCCGGTTTGTCCCCCCGCGCGCTTTATTTGAAAACCGCCCTTTCCGAGAAATCGAAGCGTGAGGGAAACGGCAAGAAGGATGCATCCCGATACGGCAAGAAGCGCGATAATCCAAGAGAATATCCAGAAGAAATTAAACCCAATGAATATCATCAACAATAACACGCAGACAAGTAGCATTGAATTTCCATATACATACAGCAACTTGAGAACAGGGTTCGTAACTTTTTTTCCGTCACAAAATACACTTGTTTTTCCGTTTTTCTGCACTATTTCAATATTCATTTTTTCCTCTCCTTCCAAAACTCTGTTTTTAATTATAACTTTTTTAAATACTATTGTCAATTTTTTATATTCCCCGAATGTGGTAGATTTTCTTTAGAATCTTTGAGAAAGAGAAGTGTGAAATGGCGAATCTTCGCGCGATACTTGCTCGGGAATCTTCTCGCAAAACATATCCGGACATTAACGACGCGAGCGTGCAAGAAGCGATAATTCGCGGACGTGTTGATTTTGGGACCGCGTATCTCGGAAAAAGCTACCCGTGGGTGCTTGGCGGAGTATGTGGCACTCCGGGCGTTATGTGCGAATCTGAAAAAGGATTGTGGTATGAAACGAGGAATCCCGACGAAGGAATGCTTGTCGGCACATTCCTGCGCTTTCCCGGACCGGCGTGGACTCCCGAATCGGTTATGAAGCTTTTGTGGAATGTTCGGATAGCGGGACTTAATTTTTCAAAGGAGATTAATTGGGAGCAACGCATTCTTCTGTTACTTGAAATATCCAATGTTATGCGAGAGCGTTTTTGGATTTTTGTTGCCGCGTTACAATACGAGACGGGGCAGAGCATTATGGAGGCAATCGGCGAAACGGATGAGGCGGTTGATTTTCCGCGCGTCGTGGCGATGTATCTGCAGGAACTGCACGCAGACCTTTTATTACCGTCGCCCGCGTTTGCGGGGGATTACAACGGAAAACGATATGTGCCGCACGGCGTATTTCTGGACATCTCTCCGTTTAACTTTCCGGCCGCAATTCCGATGGATATGGCATGCAAGGCGCTTGCTATGGGGAATGCCTTTATTGAAAAATCTTCCGACAAGTCATCTCTCTGCGGTTTTCTGGTATATGAAAGCATCCTGATTGCGTTTCGCGCGCTTGGTTTGCATCAGCATGAGGAAGTGGTCAATTATATTCCCGGAGGTCCGGATGTCGTTGATACGCTGCTTCAGTCGCCCAACATCGCCGGCATATCATTCACCGGCAGTTCCGCGGCTCTTTCAAGCATAAAAGAAAAGCATGGAACGATGCTTCGGGAACAGTATCGCGGCAGAGCGCCTCTTCGTTTGGGGTCTACCGAAACGAGCGGGGTTAACGTCGTCGTGGTGTGGCGCGGTGTGAACACGAGGTATGCCGCGAAAGAATGCCTCAAGAGTTTTGTCGGTAGACAGGGACAAAAATGTTCGTCCGCGCGCGTTATTATGGTTCATAAGGATGTGCGCGACGCGTTTGTAACCAATCTGGTGGCCGAGCTGCGCAGTCTTCGTTTTGGAAACGTTTTGGACGGCGCCGATACGGGAAAGGTGATTACGCCGGAAGCGGAACGCAGAATCAGTAAAACAGTTAAGGAACTAAAATACACACATGTTGTTGATGAAATTTTTTCTTTCACTCTTGACGAAACAGAACTAAGCGCTCCTCGGATACTTTTTGCGTCACAGGATGTTTTAGAAGATGACAGAAAAGCCGCGTGTCTTATGAATACGGAAATTTTCGGTCCGGTTGTGACGATTGTTGTGGTATGGAACTTGACGGATATTGAACGCCTGTGCCATTTTTCCGATTTTGCCCTGACCGGAAGTTATTTTTGCGAGAATATGGACGTGTGTTGCGCGCTTGATGAGATAATTCCGGCGGGTAACCTGTATCATAATCGCAAGTGCACTGGCGCACTCGTTGAAAGCGAATGTTTCGGAGGTTTGAGCTCCTTATCAGGGACAGGAATAAAGGGGAAACAAGCGCTTCCTCTTTTCGCATCTATGCAGGTGTGTTCCGGCATGTATGGCAGAACATGGAGTGTGAAAAAACGCGCCGAGTTTATCAAACGAAAACAGGCGCGAGGAGTTGTTTTCTCAAAGACGTAACCAAAAGACATAACCAACAAACTATACCGCGCGGTCATACCGTGCGGTATTTTTTAGTTTACTTACATTGTTCACCATGGTGAACAATGTAAGTAAAGGAGCAAGCGGGCAAATGCGTTAAAATATCAAAAAGACCGCGTTCTTTGCGCGGCGAGTATTGCGTGTGGCGTATGTGTGATATGCTCTTACAAGATAGATATAAATGCGAGAGGGCGGATGAAGCGGCGGATTTTTCGTGTGGCATTTGTACTCTGCGGTATCGCGATTTTTGCTTCATGCGCGGAGATTCGCGTTCCCAAAACGGAAGGGGAAGCGCCACCTTCGCTAACGCAGCCGACACAAACGAGTCCGCCGATTCAACCGCAGATCGCGGAGAAAAAACAAAAAAATTCCGACGAAGGCTTGATTGCTCCCATCGGACTCTATGCGCCGATTCCCAATTGCGCCGCGAAAATTACGACTACCACCGGATTATATGCTGATGGAGTGCGCGAGTGGAAAGAGTTTGCGATACAGGTATGCGATCTTCCGTTTGATACTACGCGCGTGGCGCTTGGTATTCTCCTGCAAAGTCAGCGGCTCGGGCATGGGTCGCTTTGGGCTAACTCAATGAGCAGTAAAGACTGGCACGTTATTGAGTATTATGTTCCGCAAACGCCGGACGATTTTGAAAAGCTCAATGCGGAAGGACCGGCGGGGCTTCGAAGAACGCTCCGTGTTTTGGAGAAAGGGGTGCCCAAACTTATTGCGCGTCTTCCGGACGACATTCAGGAAGAGATATTGGCATTTATCGCATATTCCACCGGAGCGCTTGAGATTTTGCCGTATGACCAAGACAAACAAACCGCACAAAAAATTTTGCACGCGGTGCGCGAGGGACTCTGTCTTTTTTTTATTTTTTTTCCGCCGAGCCGCGCTTCGCCGCGAGAGCTCGCTTAAGATTTGATGGCGGAGCTCTTCTGTTTCCTCCGCGCCAAGACCGCGGTCTTTCAGCACGGAGTTCGCGGCGTGCGGCGGGGAATATCCTCCCCGGATTTTCTCTGCCGCCAAATCGGCAAGCTCTTGAATTTCCGGGTCCATTTTTTCCTCCGCTCTTGTTGATTGCTATATTATATCAAATTTTATGTAAAAAGTCAACGTCCGAGCCCAAAAAGTTGACAAAGTGGGTTTAGTTTGATATAGTAAAAAACAGATAGGCCTCG
>CAZKXD010000038.1:0-257 GCA_964556765.1 uncultured Candidatus Saccharibacteria bacterium
TTTTACCATCAGTATTGAAAGTGAAGAAATCGCCCACGCGTTTCGCACAATTTTTAACGTAATGTGGAATTTTATCGGAAAAGAATAAGCGGGGATATCGCGTTGCTTTTGTTTACATATATCGTGAAATGGGTATACTGAAGAAATTATGCACCAAAATGACACGGACAAAAAACAAATTCAAAATCTGGAGATAAAAAAATTGCCACATTCGGAAATTGAAATCACTGCGGAAATATCCGCGGATATTTTTGAAA
>CAZKXD010000038.1:285-7357 GCA_964556765.1 uncultured Candidatus Saccharibacteria bacterium
CTCGCAAGCCGCCGAATTTCCCGGATTTCGGAGGGGACATGTTCCGGAGAGCGTGCTTGTTGAAAAAATCGGCGAGAGCGGCGTATTGCAAGAAATGGCGGAGCGCGCGCTTTCGGATTATTATCCGCGTCTGATTTTGGAAAACAACATTGACGCGATCGGGAAACCGGAGATTACCATCACCAAGCTGGCGCGCGGCAATCCGCTTCAGTTTAAGGCAAAAACGGCCGTATTGCCGTCGTTTGAGTTGCCCGATTACAAAAACATTGCTGCCAAAGCAGCAAGCGGAGCAGAGGAGATTGTATTGATTACTGACGAAGATGTGAATAAGATTATTTTGGACATTCAGGAAAATTGGCAGCAATCGCAGACTCGCGCGAAACAAACGCAGACTAACGCAGAAAAAAAATTACCAGAACTAAATGATGAATTTGTTAAAAAATTGGGGACATTTGAAAATGTCGCCGACTTTAAGGATAAAATTAAAAAAAATCTGGAACAAGAAAAAAAAGCAAATGCGAAAGAAAAAAAGCGAGTTTCCATTAATGATGCGTTGTTAAAACAGACGCGCGTTACGTTACCATCGCTTCTTGTTGAAAGCGAGCTTGACCGCATGCTTGCTCAATTCAAAGGAAATATATCGGGTATGGGCCATACGTTTGAGGAGTATCTCGCGCAGATTAAAAAAACAGAAACGGATTTGCGCGAAGGGTGGCGCGCTGACGCCGAAAAAAATGTCAAAACGCAATTATTGTTGAAAAAAATAGCGGAAGCGGAGCATATTATCGTTTCGGAGGATGACGCCGCGAAAGAAGTTGAAAAAATAATGAAGTTGTATCCTCACGCCGATAAAAGTCGCGCGCGGCAGTATGTTGAAGGACTGCTTTTGCATGAAAAAACATTTCAATTTTTGGAGGATGATAATTCAAATACGCCGAATAAATAATCAGAATAAACAACAGCGTGTACGATTAATGAAGATACAGGGTTGACCCCGTTAGAAGTAGGGGCACTGCGTGCTCTCGCGACTTCTAACGGGGTTGACAAGACATGGACAACTGATGATATTATTATGATATATTCTTAATTCATTATTCCTAATTCCTAATTCTTATATATGTTAATTCCAACAGTCATAGAAAAATCACAATTTGGCGAGCGCGCATATGATATTTATTCGCGGCTTCTCCGAGAGCGCATTATTTTCTTGGGCGGAGGTATTGACGACCACGTCGCCAATCTCATTATCGCGCAACTTTTGTTTCTTGAATCCGAAGATTCAAAGAAAGATATTTATGTGTATGTAAACTCTCCGGGCGGTTCGGTAACCGCGGGGCTTGCCATTTATGACACGATGCAACACGTTAAACCGGATGTTGCCACTATTTGTGTCGGCATGGCGGCGTCTATGGGCTCGGTTATTCTCGCAGGAGGAAAAAAGGGCAAGCGGTTTGCATTGCCGAACTCGGACATTATGATTCATCAGGTTTCCGCCGGTTTTCAGGGGCAGGCGTCTGACATAGAGCGGAACGCGATGTATATTTTGCGTCTCAAAAAACGGCTTAATGAGATTCTCGCGAAGCACACGGGGAATCCCGTTACAAAAGTTGAACAGGACAGTGACCGCGATTATTTTATGTCTGCCGAAGAAGCAAAAAAATACGGTATTCTTGATGAAGTTCTAAAACCAAAAGGGAATAATCAAAAATAATATGGGTTCAAAAGAGCAACTCGGGGCGAGAGAACCGGAACGCATTTCATCCGCGGCGGTTCAGTGGGGAGAAAAACTTTTTTTCGGCGTTAACCACACTGAAGCAATAGACAAATTGTATGAAAAATATCCCGATTGGGAAAAATCCGGAGGTCCTGTCGCCGAAGGATTTTTTACCTCACGGGGGAGATTTATAACAGACGGAAAAGAAATAACACGGATTGCCAGTTCGGCGAACCAGTGGCGTCCGGGTGTAAACCCAAAAGCGTCGCGCCTAGGCAGACCGCTTTCTGAAGAGTTTCAACTTTAACAGTCGTTTACAAAAAATCCCGCGCAAGAATGTTTTTCTTGGTTATCGCGGGATTTTTTGATTTGTGGGAATGGTGCGCGCGCTGTCTTTTTCATCAACAAGTATGCAGTGGCTTGCAAAAAGAAATTCGTTGTGCTATCTTGTGTGTATTGACAATTATTGATGTAAATATGCCTCGCATAAAGAGGGTCCTTAGTTTTATAAATTTTTCAACAAGCGAATGTGTTTAACGCATATCAAAGAAAAGACCTATACAATAAACTTAAAACGCACATACCGGCGCGGTCCTATTTTAGATATCCAGCATTTGGCAAGGACTAATTCGTAAAAATCTATAAGGCATCTCTTTGTTGGGGCTTTCAACACATATGAGTTTGAAAGTAATTTTCCTATTGCTCGGAGTGGCGGGCATATCCGGCATTGCGATCGGATATTTTCTGCGCCTGCTTGTTACGCTTGGCAAAAAGGGATCCATAGAGCTTCGCTTGAAACAAATGGAACTTCAGGCAAAAGAAGAAGCAAAAAAAATAGTGGAGCAGGCAGAGGAAAGCGGCGTTCGCGCCAAGGAAGAATTGAAACGGCTTGAAAAGGAAAAAGAGCAAGAATTCAAGAAAACAGAGAACCGCCTCATTAAAAAAGAAGAATTGCTTGATACGCGCCAGACCGATATTGATAAAGAGGTTGAGGCGCTTAAAAGGAAAGCGGACGAAATTCGCGCGATTAAGGAGCGCGCCCTTCAAATTGAAGAGGGGAAGAAAAAAGAACTTGAGCGGATAGCGCGTCTTTCCGAAGATGATGCCCAAAAGGCGCTTTTTGCCGTTGTTGAGAAACAACACGAGGAGGATATGGTGGTCAGAATGCAAAAACTGGAAAGCTCGGGTTCCGAACGGCTTGAAAAACGCGCGCAAGAGATATTGACGACTTCTATTCATCGGTTGGGCAACTCGGTCGCGTCAGACGTGCTTTCAACGTCGGTCACCATTCCGTCCGAAGATGTAAAGGGGCGTATTATCGGGAAAGAAGGAAGAAACATCAGAGCATTTGAGCGCGCCGCCGGAGTGGAGCTTGTCGTTGATGACACCCCCGGCGTTGTTATTATTTCAGCGTTTGACCCCGTTCGCCGACAGATTGCCAGAATCGCTTTGGAAAATCTTATTATGGATGGCCGCGTGCAGCCCGCGCGAATTGAGGAAATCGTTGCGAAAGCAAAAGATGAAATTAACAAAATAATTAAAGAGAAAGGAGAACAAGCGGCATATGAGTGCGGCGTATACAATCTTGACCCGCGGCTCGTCGCTATTTTGGGGCGGCTGTATTTCAGAACGAGTTACGGGCAAAACGTGCTCCAACATTCAATTGAGATGGCGCACATTTCAGGAATGATAGCCGAAGAGCTCGGCGCAGATGTTGCCGTCGCGAAAGCGGGCGCCCTGCTTCACGATATCGGAAAAGCGGTTGACCACGAAGTGCAGGGCACGCACGTTCAGATCGGACGGCGTATTTTGGAAAAATTCGGAGCGGATAAGGCGGTGATTCAAGCGATGCAGTCTCACCATGAAGAATATCCATACGAAACGGTTGAATCGGTTATCGTGCAGGTTGCCGACGCGATTTCGGGAGGCCGACCGGGCGCCCGAAGAGATACCGTTGAAAATTATCTGAAACGACTGCAAGAGCTTGAAACAATCGCAAATTCTCATGAGGGCGTTGAGAAATCATACGCGATTCAGGCGGGACGTGAAGTTCGCGTCTTTGTATTCCCCGACAAGGTGTCTGACCTTGAAGCGCAAAAAATTGCTCGTGATATCGCGCGTCAGGTTGAACAAGAATTAAAATACCCGGGAGAAATTAAGGTAAGCGTGATACGAGAGACCCGCGTTATTGAGTACGCGAGATAAAAGCGCTCCTGTCTTACCAGTTTACCGCTTTATATCTGATATATATATCCTTGATTTGCAACATATTTTCACGTGTTGATAATATGTGTATATATTGCAAGGGCGCACGATTGCTGTATAATAGGGGCTTGGTATAAAATTATTGGTAATCAAGGTTTTTGGTCGATTTAGAAAAATAATGGGCGAAGCGATTGGGAAATCGCCTTGCTCAAGAAAATCAATTATGCACAAAAATAAAGCAAGTTTGGTTGATGTCGTACACGAGCATGTCGGCGGCTCAAAAGCGCAAGCAGAACGAGCGGTTGACGGAGTTATTGAGACCATTGTAAATACGCTCAAGGAGGGCGGTGAGGTTTCCATTGCCGGTCTCGGTATTTTTTCAACAAAACAGCGAGCGGCGCGAACGGCACGCAACCCGAAAACCGGAGAAGCGGTACAGGTCGCGGCGATGCGCGTTCCAAAATTCAGAGCGGCAAAAGCCCTCAAGGATTCAGTCCGCGGCTAATCCTTTGATGAATTTTCTCTAGAGAAAAATTAAAAACCCCCGAGACGGGGGTTTTTAATTTTTTAACTCTGTTCTGTTTTTTAGAACGCCAGTTCCGCCTCTACGTTTTTCAATTCGGTATCAATGTTATTAAGCTCGGTTGCATTCAGGTCTTCTTCAATGGCGGTAATCTCGTCAGATGTTCCTTGTTCCGCCAGCATTTGCAAAGCTTGGTCCGGACTTTCTAATATTTCTTCAGCGGTCGGAGCAAATGCGCCCTCCTCGCTCGCTTTTTTCCCGATGAAATAAAGTCCGCCCAAAATAATGATTACAATAACGATGATGCTTCCAACGACCGGTCCGACCTGTGTTTTTGATGATTCAGCGCCGGACTGAGCGGTGTTTTGATTGTTTGCGTTAAGCTCTGTGTCTTCCATAATAGTTATAATTTATTAATAATTTTTTACTCTTGAGTTTCTTCTTGTTCTTTTTTTGAGTCTGTTTCAGTGTCGGCGCCCCCTTTTAAGGCGATAATGCTTTGCACCAATGCTTGATGCGCGTCTTTTATGTGAGATACAACCGACTGTATTGTTTCTCTCGTGCGATCAAATACCTCTTTGGGATTTTCCCCTGAAATAATATCTACAACGGATTCTCGCGCATCGGCAAGCGCGGTCCGCGCGCTCTCAATACGGGTTTGCGCGTCAGCCAATAACTGCTTTGCTTTTTCCACATCAACCGCGCGTTCGTCAAATTTTTCAATGCGGGAGTCAATTCTTTCAGCCAGTTTTTCAAGGCGTAGAATGGCGGCGTCAAGGCGTACAAACATTTTTTCAAAATATGCCTCTATTCGTTCTTTTCTTTTCTCTATAACTTGCTGTCGCGCGGCTTCTTGCCGCTCTAACGCCTCTTCTCTTTTCTTAATGTTTTCCGCTTCGCGGTCTTCTTTTTGCGTGACCGCTTCCGCGCGTGCCGCATCTCTTGTATTGGAAAGCGTGCCTTGGCGAGTTGTCTCTTCGGCGCGTTTTTCGTCGCGTGTTTCTTTTGCCGCTGTTACATCTGCGGCTTTACTTTGAATCTGCGCGCGCGTTTTTTCCGCGGTACCGGCGGGACGCGTAGCGGCATTCGTTTTTGGCTCAACAGAACGAACGTTCGGTTTATTTGCCGGCGCTTCTCCGCTTTGTGTTTGCGCTTCGGTCAATGACGGGACGATGAATAAAGACAATACGAGAAATACTGACGCGATATATTTTATTCCCATAGATATAAAAAAATTAACTAATAATTAAAAATATATGTATCTCTTTTAGTATAATACACACAGCCCGCAAATACAAAATAGCGAATAGGACGAGGTGAAAACGAAGAATAATTAATCCAAATTCTCCGCCGCAAACTCCCACATATCTTCTCGCAACTCGCGGAACAGATTTAACAGCATTTGGTCTTCGTCGCTCAGCCTTATTTTCTCCGGTATATTTTCTCTGAATTGCGCTTTCCTTTTTATAAAATCATCTTGAGCGAGGATATTGGGATTTTTTTGATTTAAGACGTCGATCCATTTAACGATGGCATCTCGTGTAAATCCATCCAACGTGCGATGCTTCTGGTCGTTTGAAAATTCATCAGCCGCCGTTTTCAGTATTGCCAAGAATTTTTCTTGGTATGATGGAGAAACTCCGGATTCGGCGATTACGGTACTCCAAAAGTCAACCTTCGCGTTCAGTTTTTCTGGCGCCTCTTTCTTGGAGATACGTTCAATGTTCATATTTCGGAGTTTAGCGCGCGGGATATTTTTTTATATAATTTTGAATCGCTTTTTCTACGGATTGTTTCGTCGCGGAAGAACCTTCCCACTCGCCGACGATAACCTCTTTTTCTTGAAGACCTTTGTATACCTCAAAAAAGTGTTTGATTTCTTTCAACAAATGAGGTTCCAGGTCTTGTATGTCGCGCGTGTTATTAAAGCGCGGGTCTTCGGTTGGCACCGAGAGAATCTTCATATCGTCGTCTCCGCCGTCTTGCATGGGGAGCTGTCCGATTGCGCGCGCCTCCACGAGACTTCCTGAAATAAGCGGCTCGTGCGCGAGCACGAGAACGTCAAGCGGGTCTCCGTCATCCCACAGCGTTTGCGGCACAAATCCGTAATTTGCGGGGTAATGCATGGGGGAATACAAAACGCGGTCAAATTTTATGAGGCCTGTTTTTTTATCAAGCTCATATTTTACACGGGAAAGTTTGGGAATTTCCACGATAACGTTTAATTTTTCGGCGGTTCCCGGATTAACGTCGTGCCATGTGTTCATAGTATGTATGATAATCTAATAAAATGTTCTTGCGTTTACGATTGGTCGTCGTGTTTTTCTTTTGATTTTGCCGTACGCGGTTTCTTCTCTGTTTTTCTCCCCCCCTTTTTTGTTTTTGAAGCCGGCTTTTCCGTTTCGGACACTATTTCTTTTTCTTCGGTTGTTTCTTTGCCCTTCTCGACGGGCTGTTCCGCAGACTTTTTCGGTTCTTCCGTGTCAGTATTGAATGTTTTTCCGTGCGCCGCTTCGCGAATATCAATTCTCCATCCGGTAAGCCGCGCGGCAAGACGCGCGTTCTGCCCGCCCCTTCCGATGGCAAGAGAGTATTGGTCGGGGTCTACTTCAATAATAGCACTTTTTATT
>CAZKXD010000039.1:0-7190 GCA_964556765.1 uncultured Candidatus Saccharibacteria bacterium
GTGTCAATTTTTATCGTATTTCTGATTATTCTCTTTATTTTCATTATGCGTTAGGCCGTAACGCCGCTTTGATTTTCTCGGGGCACGGCGATTTACCGTTTTGATTTTGATATACTTATAAGTGATGCTCTACAGTAATCGCTTTTTCCGCTTTTTTCCTCCTCCGCGCTTTTTGGAAATGCCGGCGGTGGGAATTGATATTTCCGACCGCTCAATTCGTTTCGCGGAGTTAAAACGCGGCGAAGGCGGTTTGATATTGGGAACATATGGCGAGCAATCAATACCCGCCGGTATCGTGGTGGAGGGGCAGATACGGAAACATAAAGAAATGGGAAATATTCTTGTCGCTCTGCGAAAAAAATACAATTTTTCTTTTGTCCGCATTGCGCTTTCGGAAGAGCAGGGATATTCTTTGAAGATTCAAATTCCAAAGGTCAAACGGAAAGATTTATATGAAAGTCTGGAGTTGCAGCTTTCTGATTATGTGCCGCTTGCGCCGCAAGAAGCGATTTTTGATTATCAGATAGTCGTGTGCGGAAGAATGCCTGAAGAGAAAACGTATGGAATCGGATTGTCGGTAATGCCGAATCACGTAGTGCGGAGTTATATGGATTTGTTTGAAGACACGGGGCTTGTTCCGCTTTCTTTTGAGTTTGAAGCGCACGCGATTGCGCGCGCGGTTGTGCGGCGGGGGGATTGTGGGACATTTTTCTTGCTGGATATTGGAGCGACGAGAACCGGTATCGCCGTTCAATCAAAGGGGGTTATCACCTTTACGTCCACCATAAATGTCGGCGGATATTCACTCACCGAGTCAGTGGCGCGCGCGCTTAATGTTTCTTTTGAAGAAGCGCGACGGCAGAAGGAAGCGCGCGGGCTTTTGGGCGGAAAAGAGGATTTGTTGTATCAGGCGCTTCTTGCGCGTTTGTCGGTGTTGCGCGATGAAATTCGCAAACATTATGAGTACGCGTATTCTCACGAACCAATTATTGAAAAAGGAGTCAATACGATTGATCGTATTATTATATGTGGCGGCGAGGCCAATGTGCCGGGGCTCGCGAATTATCTTGCCACGACATTAAATACAGATATAGAAATTGCGAACCCGTGGATTAACGTCAATGCGATGAAAAATTATATTCCGGAAATACCAAGCAATCACGCCCTACGATATGTAACCGCGCTTGGGCTCGCGTTGCCGCATTCTTAATATGCGCGTCATCTATGGTTAATTTACTTCCTATTTCAGAAAAAATACGCATACAAAAAATGTACGCAGCGCGCCTTTTTGTCGCGGCGCTTGTCTTTTTGGCGATAATTATGGGTGTGAGTATCGGAATGCTTGTTCCCGCCCTTTTTTGGAGCTTTGTAAAAGAAAAAGCCGCGCAAGAACGGCTCGCGGTGGTTTCGCAGATTGTTTCGGCGGAAGAGCGGAAAAATTTACAGGAAAATATAACGGCAGTAAATAAAAAAATTGATATTCTTGGCGTGGAAACGCGAGAGGATGCATTGCTCTCACGCGCGATAGAGAATGCTATCGCGCGTAAAAATCAGGATGTTTCTCTCGTTTCTTTTTTCTATGAAAATCGGTCGGCTGACGCGCGAGAAAAAATTATAACAGTGTCCGGCATTTCAAAAAACCGGCAATCGCTTCTTGATTTTATACATAGCCTTGAAGAAGAAAATGCTTTTTCAGATGTAAGCGTTCCGGTTTCAAATTTTGTGCGAAGTACCGCTATCCCTTTTTTAATTTCTCTTACGCTTAACAATAATGGAAACACAGAATAAACAAAATAATATGCCGCCTGCGCCGCATACGCATATCGGCACGCCGATAGCGCGGCGATTGGATGTGCACGTAAAGCAGTATCACATCGGTTTTTTGGTCATACTCAATATCGCACTGCTTGCGGCGTATGTGTTTTTGTTCGGATTTATCCTTAATAAAAAAGATATGATCGCGGAGGCAACAAGCCGACTTGATGTGGAACAGCTTCGCGAGGAACAGCTATCCGTTCTTCGGAATAGTTTTCGAGAAACGGAACAAGACCGCAACGCGCTCGCTCGGTATTTTATCAACAAAGAACAACTCGTGCTGTTTATTGAAAAAATAGAAAGTGTCGGGAAACGCGCGAACGCTTTTGTGCGATTTCGCTTTGTGAATATCCGCGAAGCAGAAAATATTCTCACAATGGAATTTGAAGCAGTCGGAAGTTTTAAGGAATTATTTTATTTTTTGCAACTGATAGAAAATCTTCCGGTAAGAATTTCTTTTGAGAAGTTTTTACTGGATAAAGAAATTCCCCGCAATTTTGAAAAACGGAAAGACTCTGATGATTGGCACGCGCTTATTTCCATCGCCGTTCTAAGCTTCGAAAATTTATAAACAACGCACGATACTATGATTACTCATCTCATCAACATACTGCGCAGTAAACTTTTGTCTTTACAAGACCCGAACAAGGGAAATTTTGAGATTAGCCCGTATCGGGATTGGCTTATTCTTATTGCAATAATTGCGGCAACGGGAATTACATTCGGCGCCCTTTCGGTATATGCGTTTTTAATTATTAATAATGATGAGGGCGCGGATGTCGGGGTGGTTGGGGTCGGTTTGCCCGAATCGGTGCATACGGAACAGTTGCGCAAAACGCTTCTTTTGTTTTCTGAAAAAGAAAAAACGCTTGAAGCGATACTGCAAAAGCCGCCGCAAATTATTGACCCATCGCTGTAAGTTAGGTATAAAGTTTGTAAAGTTATAAAGTAAAAAATTTCCACTGCCTCCGTAGCTCAATGGATAGAGCAGCGCTCTTCTAAGGCGTTGATGCGGGTTCGATTCCTGCCGGGGGCGTTTGCAAAACAACCCGCTATCGCGGGCCGTTTGTTTTTTTGATTATCTTTTATACGGAGGATACAAGTCCGAATCAATTGTTCGTGTGAAACACATTTCCCCTGGCTCATGAAGCCATGTTTCCACATAGGGCGCGTATCCATCCGGTGTAATCACCGGTATGCGTTTGTTTACAGAGCTCGCGCTTTCTTTGTTTGACGTGTTGAATGTTGCGCATAATTCAAACTGTTGTTCGCTTATGACACGATAGGGGTACGCCTCGTTTGTTTTCGGGTCTTGGGGCGGGACAAATCCGCGAATGTCATCGCGCAGTTCATCAAGCGACGCGGGCAGTGTTTCTTTTGCCTGCCAGAAATTTATAATTTCATATTGCAAGGTCTGGAGATTTTGCACCCGTCGCTCGTCAAAACGCTTTGCGCGCTCCGTAAACGGCGAACCGACAACGAAAAAGCCGAACAAGATGGAGAAAGCCACGACCGCAATCGCGCCGCGCACGAGCCACTTCATTATCGGGTGTCGTGAAGCGGGGATGTCTTTTCGTATGCTCCAAACATAATAGGTAAATACCACTCCGGCGATGAGGAGAACCGTGAGCACCTTGAGTATGAATTGCGCGGTGAGGTCGCCGTTGAGAAAACTGAAAATAAGAGCTATGAGGTCTCCAATGATGACGATTGAAGAAACAAAAAGTGTGCCGTACAGAAGCCATTTTCTGGTGCGCAATTCTTTTTTCTCCGGATTTTTCTCAAGGTCTTTTGTAAGATACGCGGTGAGCCATACATATAATGGAAAGACGATGACAAGCACCGCAAGTGGCCATTTGAGCGATTCCGTCGCGAATCTGCCATATTCGTATGAAAGCACATCCGGAACATATAGATTAATAAGCCCGAATACGAGCGAACCGAAAGAAATAACGACGGCGTATAACCCGCCGATGACGAGCGTATACCCGAATACATCTTTTGGCCCTGTTTTTTTAGAATCATTCATCCCGAAAGTATATCATAAAATAGGTATTCCGCATAACAAAAAAATGAGGATTGTTATGTAGATGTAAAAATATGTTGCAGAATATGGGCGAACGGGGAGCTTGTGTCGCTTGACAAAAATGTGGAAATGTGTATAATATACACATAGATTGAAGTGGATACTCCGTTGTGCGCTTGAGGCCTCCAAAATAATTATTTGTACTTTTTAAAAATAGCGAGGCCTCAAGCGCACAACGGAGGGAGTCGAGAGATGAGCGAAAATGAGACCGAAGAGGCGCGGCGGCTTGCCGCGCGAATCGCGCTGCTCAAGGAGCAGCCGGTCCCGCGTTTGCCAAGCGGCGTCGCTGGCCCTGGCGGAGTATTCTGCCGGAGCCACGAGGAGGCCGTGGAGGGTGGAGACGTTGGCGGGCGTGACGGCCCCGTCCGACAAGCGCGCCAGTGTCAACGGAGATGCTGGCGCTGCCGAGAATGATGAGGGAGGACCCCTATGAGAGTTCTCATTTGTAGATAGTCCGTCGCTGACCGGCGGCGGACTGAAAAAAACGACGGTCTCCATGGTTTGGGGGATCGTCAAAAATAACCCCTCGATCATTTATTTTCGGTAGGGGTCGCCCTATTGGTACGGGCGGGGAAATGCGGTAATAAGCTGGTTTGTTCCCGGCTTGTCCGCACCTCCCGACTGGGACGGGCATCGCGCTCGTCCTTTCTTTTTATATTGATTCTTATATACTTTCTAAAAGAACGCATAATTGAGTTCTTATAGGCACACGGGCGCTTAGCTCAGTTGGTAGGCCTGTCTGCCTGCCGGCAGGGCGACTCGTTTATTCATCCCGTTAGAAATTTGGGCGGTTAGCTCAGTTGGTAGAGCAACGCATTTACACTGCGAAGGTCGCAAGTTCAAGTCTTGCACCGCCCACCTCGCGTTAAAATTAATGTATTAATTTTATGGAGGACGAGAAAGCCGGAGCGATGTTTTGCGATGCTTCAAATATGAAAAAAGAAATACGATGCACGATAACCGGCAGAGTACAAATGGTTATGTTTCGCGATTTTGTCGCGCGCAAAGCGCACGCGTTTGATTTGTCGGGGACGGTTCAAAATAGGGATGATGGTTCGGTGCGTGTTATCGCGCAGGGAGAAGAAGAAAATCTCACACAACTTATAACATATCTGCACAAAGGCCCGTTTCTCGCGCGCGTTGCGCGCGTTGATGTGGAATGGCGCGAGCCGTCTGAAATGTTTCAAGGATTCAAAATTCTCTATTAATTTCAAATTTTAAATTGCAAATCGCAAATTGAATTGTTAAATTTGAAATTTACAATCTACAATTTGCAATCAATATATGACACCCCAATGTATTGGCATTATTATGGACGGCAATCGCCGGTGGGCGAAAAAACAAGGTCTTCCCGCGTATGCAGGACACACCAACGGATATAAAAAACTTAAAGAGGTACTGTCGTGGACGGAAGCGGCGGGTGTTCGCAATTTAATTGTGTACGCATTTTCTACGGAAAATTGGAATAGAAGCGCGGAGGAAGTCTCGTATCTGATGGATATTTTTCGTCACGCCTTAAAAGATGATTTGGAGGAAATTTCCGGAAAGCATATACAGGTTCGTTTTTTTGGCACGAGAGAGCGGTTTTCCGCGGATATGCAGAAGATGATGGACGGCGTGGAAGAGAAAACAAAAAACAACGGAGGCTTTACTCTTGGTATTGCGCTTTCGTACGGGGGTCGCGCGGAAATTCTTTCGGCGGCAAAAAAAATGTGCGCGGAAAAAGCCGGTGAATCTGCGACGGAAAAAGATTTTGAAACATATTTGTGGAGCGCGGGTATGCCCGACCCCGATATTATTATTCGACCCGGCGGCGAAAAAAGATTATCGGGATTTCTCACATGGCAATCGGTGTACAGCGAGCTTTTTTTTACCGATACGCTGTGGCCCGATTTTTCAAAAGAAGAATTTGATTCTGTCCTCAATGAATTTGCCGCCCGCGAACGCCGCAGAGGAAAATAAAAAAATGACACAAGTGCCGATTATATATGAAAATGCCGCGATGGTGGCGGTGAATAAACCCGCCGGTCTTTCCGTGCACGCCGATGGCAAAACATCCGCGGAAACGCTTGTTGACTGGATTGTGCAGAAATATCCGGATAGCGAAACAGTGGGCGAGCCGCTCACGCTTTCCGATGGAAGCGTAATACACCGCGCGGGAATCGTGCACCGTCTTGATAAAGATACGTCCGGTGTTTTGCTGGTGGCAAAAAATCAGGAGATGTTTGAGTATCTTAAAAAGCAATTTCAGGAACGATTGGTGGAGAAAGAGTATCGCGCGATTGTACACGGGCACATTGCGGAAAAGAAAGGCGTCATTGAAACGCCGATTGGCAGAGATATAAAAAATTTTAAAATACGCGCAGTCGGTTTTCGCGCGCGCGGCGCGCTCCGCGAAGCGCGCACCGAGTACGCGGTGCTCGGCGCTTCTGCACTCTTTTCATATCTTTCCGTACGGCCGAAAACGGGACGCACGCATCAGATTAGAGTTCATTTGAAATCAATCGGCCACCCGATTGTGTGTGACCCGCTGTACGCGCCGCGACGGGCGTGTCCTTTCGAGATGGGTCGCCTTGCGCTTCATGCGCGCACGATTACGATACGGATGCCGGAAGGCGCGACGCTTCTTCTTGAGGCGCCAATTCCGGACGATTTTGAACGCGCCATTAAAACATTGCGATTGGATATATAGTGTGTTAAAGTACCCCTCATACATATATTATGATATCTTTTACTCCCGTTAATACAGACGAACGCCGCGCGCTTGATATGCGCGCGGGTGATACGGTGCGCGTCTGGCAGAAAATAAAAGACGAAAAAGATAAAACGCGGCTTCAGGCGTTTGAAGGTTTGGTTATTGCCAGAAAACACGGGCGTGAGGCGGGGGCGACATTTACGGTGCGTAAAATCGCATCCGGAGTGGGCGTAGAAAAAATTTTTCCACTGTATTCTCCTATGATTGATACGATAGAGATTGTGCGCCGCGCGAAAGTGCGCCGCGCGAAGCTATACTATATTCGCGAAAAAACAGCGCGGCAGATTCGGCGCAAAATGAAAGGCATTGCCGACTTTGTGCCGGTTGAATATAAAAAAGAGGTTCCGCAAAAAGAAGAAACGGCAGAAACGGCAGAAACAGCAGGAACGGCAAAAGAAGAATTGACAGAGAATAAATCAACGTAAACATTGTCCGTTCCGCGGACAATTTTATTGAGGCATATCGTTTGCAAAAGCGCAAAAAATCTTTAAGATAAATAGATACCACAGAGCGCAGGTGGCGAAATTGGTAGAC
>CAZKXD010000040.1:0-1512 GCA_964556765.1 uncultured Candidatus Saccharibacteria bacterium
CATCTTCATAATATCGCTCAAGTCCGTAACGTCCCTTCAGCTCATTTCCGTCATATCCGACAAACCCGAGCGTGTGAGCCGCCAATGTTCCTCCCGGATACGACCGCCAGCGCTCCTTAAGAACGGAAACTCCCGCGATGCGCAGATTGCGAATTTTTTCCGCATCTGCTTCTGAAATTTTCCATGCAATTTCTTCATATGGGTCAGACACCTTTCCCGCCTGAAGAAAAAAAGAATCGCCGTCTATCGCGGGAATGATGTGCTTTAGCTTTGAAAGAACATTTCCGGCATCTTTCAATACGGACGGATTTATCGCCACAGTATATCCCGTTTTAAGCGTTGCGCCGCTAAAAATACCGCCGGCAAAAAATATATTTCCCCTGTTGAATATGTGCGCAACCGGAGAAACATATTGATTTGACGCGCGCTCGCTGTAATCATCACCGTGCAGTATCTGCAGAAAAAAAAGCTTGCTAGCAAAAATGAGAGCAAACAGGATAACGAATATGCTAAGAACCGTTATTCGTGAAGTCAATGCCATATACATTAAACAATAGAGCGCGCATCATCGGACAATCGGCGTATGTGATTCTTTTTGCGTAATACGGTGATGCGTCACATATGTTCTTGTTTAAAATCCATTCTGCACAAGCCGCTGCCTAAAAGCAAATATTTCTTTCTTCGGCGGCATAAAGCCCAATGAAATCGCGCGCGCGCGATTTACCGATTGATTAAGCGTTGCATATTCCGATTCAAGATCGCCTATCCGTGAATTGAGCGTCTGTGTGTCACGCCCCAGCATTTCTTGCATTGAAACATTAAATGTGGCAAAACCCACAAGGAAAATATATGAAAACAGTATGGCTACAAGCGCCGCAAGAAGCGCGAGCGTAAACCGCCGTTCTCTGGTGTATGTATATAATGTATGAATTTTTATTAACATTATTTTTTATTTTTTATATTTTTTGTGCAATTCTTAATTTTGCGCTGCGCGCGCGCAGATTTTTCAAAATCTCGTTCCGCGACGGCACAATCGGTTTTTTTGAGAGAATGGACAGCGCGCCGGCGGTCTTTTGCTCATTAAAAAATTGTTTAACAATCCTGTCTTCAAGACTATGAAACGAAATAACGCCGATTCTTCCACCCGAGACAAGAAATCTCACCCCTTTTTGAAGTCCTTCTACAAGCGCGCCGAGCTCATCGTTAACCGCAATGCGGAGCGCCTGAAATGTTTTTGTCGCAGGATGTATTCCCCGCGCGTTCGGCATCTTTACGCTCTCCGCGACAATATCGGCAAGTTCGTGCGCGTACCCAATTAGTTTTTTTTCGCGCGCAATTACTATTGCGCGAGCAATATCCCGCGCGCGCGCCTCCTCGCCATACTCACGCAAAATTTTTGCAATACGTTCCTCCTTCCAATAATTGACTATTTCATACGCGGTAAGCGCTCCTTCTTCCGACTGTCCGCGAAATGTCAAGAGAAGCGGGTCGTGGCTCTTAAGAGAAAATCCT
>CAZKXD010000040.1:1522-7164 GCA_964556765.1 uncultured Candidatus Saccharibacteria bacterium
TTCCAGTTGCGTACTGCTGAAACCGAGATCAAAAAAAACAATGTCGGCCGATTTCACCCCGCATCGCTCAAGAATCACGTCAAGATTTCTAAAATTTCCGCGTTCAAGGCATACTCGGCACGAAATATCTTTCAATGTTTCTTTCGCTTCCAGAATGGCGCGTTCATCCTCGTCAATGCCGATGAGTATTCCGTTTTTTCCGATGCGCTCTCCGAATGCGTGCGCGTGTCCGGCGCCTCCCACCGTTCCGTCAATTACCACATCACCTTCCTTCGGCGCAAGATGCGTCATAACTTCATGTAAAAGTACCGGAATATGCATACTGATTTCAGATATATGATTTCAGGTCTATGTTTTTATAAATCTGAAATGGTAAATCTTAAATCTGAAATTTTAAAGAGCCCCCACCTCTCCCAGCCGCTCCGCGAGCATATCCGCTTCCTTTTCAATTTTTGAGCGATAGTCCGTCCAATTTTTTTCATTCCAGATTTCCACGCGGTCGTTAACCCCGATAAGCACAACGGCGCTCGTAAGTTCCGCGAAATCTTTCAAAAAATCAGGAATGAGAATCCTCCCGAGCGCATCTATCTGCACGTCAACCGCTCCGCCGAGTACAAACCGATTAAAGCGTCTGCTGTCGGATTGCCCAACCGACAATTCTTTAAGCCGTTCCAGAAACCTTCCAAACCCTCGGGGTGAATATACAAAAAGACAATTATCCAAACCTTTTGTAATGACAATATTTTTTCCCAGCTCTTTCCGAAATTTCACCGGCAATGACAGCCGCTTTTTTGCATCAATAGTGTGTTTGTATTCTCCGATAAGCATGAGAAACGTGGAGTAAAAAGGGGTATGGAATGAAAGTAAGCTCCACAAAACTGTCCGTAAAGAGAGTATTTCAATCCACACCCCTCGCCCCCACTCTATTCATCAAACGATTGCGGTGGCAGATATTTTGTACACGGGTTCAGAATGTACAAATACCACTTTATACCACACACTATAAATTATATACCACTTTGTCCCACACTATAAAATAAGTTATCCACACCCTGATTTTCTTTGGCGCAAACAGGCAAAATTTGACAAACTGGAAATATATGATAAGCTGAAAAAAGAAAAACCCTTTGAGGAGTGGCAAAAATGCTTGAAGTGATAGTATTGGTTCCGAGTTCTTTGTTTTTGGGAGTACTTGTCGGTATGTTTTTAAAACTGTGGTTTCTTGTGACAATTACCATTATTCTATTCGCCTGTTCTGTTTTTTTTCTAAAAACAATGTATGAAACAGAGGGTTTCTTTACTGTTGTTTTCGCCACTCTCTCAACCATGTTTTGCGTCTCAATGTGGATTACCTATTACATCGCAACTGAGCAAACATTTTTGAGAGAATTTTTTCTGCGAACGCTTACGTGATAAAAAAATCCCCGCGCGCGGGGATTTTTCTTTTTTATGAATATGATTAAAATTATTCTTTCTGTCGCATTATGGGAAATAAAATAACCTCTTTTATATTACGCGTATCGGTCAAAAGCATAACCAAGCGGTCAATCCCAATGCCGACACCGCCTGCGGGAGGCATACCGTATTCCATCGCCTCAAGAAAATCTTCGTCAATTCTCTGCGCTTCCCTGTCTCCGCGCGTTCGGTCGCTTTCCTGCGCGACAAGACGCGCGCGTTGGTCAACGGGGTCATTAAGCTCGGAGAATCCTTTTGAAAGTTCAACACCGCCGATAACAAGCTGAAACGCGTCTACCATGTCTCCGCCTTCTTCTTTTTTCTTTGCAAGCGGCAGACTGTGAATCGGATAGTCCGTAATAAATGTCGGCTGGATGATTTTTGGGCGACACGCTTTTTTAAAAATGTTATCAAGAATTTTTTCCCTGCTCTCGTGTTCGGCAACCGGAACCCCCAACTGTTGCGCTTTGAGAAATAATTCTCCGCGTGGCGCAGATTCCGGATTTTCAATGAGCGCGTACTGCTTGAGTACGGAAAAATAAGAAATGCGCTTCCATGATTTTTCCACATCAATATCGTGTCCGTTATATGAAAAAGATTTTTTCCCCTTATGTTTTTTAACAATACCGGCAATAAGCCGTTCCACCAGTTTCATGTGCGCCTCGGCGCAAGAATAGCTTTCATAAAACTCAACCATCGTAAATTCCGGATAATGCGTTGTGTCAATCCCCTCATTGCGAAATGCTTTGTATACTTCGTACACTTTCGGCACATTGCCTATCAAAAGCCGTTTCAAATATAATTCATCGGAAATCCGCAGATATAAATCCATATCAAGCGTGTTGTGATGAGTCGTAAACGGCTCCGCGGACGCGCCTCCGTAGAGCGCCTGAAGCGTCGGGGTTTCCACCTCAAGAAACTGTTCCGCGTCAAGAAAAGCGCGAAGCAGTTGAATTATTTTTGAACGCGCGATAAAACGCTCGCGGGATTCGGGCGACATTAAAATATCAAGATACCGCTTTCTGAATTTATCTTCCGCGTCCTTTAGCCCGTGCCATTTTTCGGGAAGCGGACGAAGCGACTTTGAAAGCATTTTCCAGCGTGAAACCGCGAGCGTTTTTTCGCCTTTTGCCGTTTTGAAAAAAGTGCCGGAAATTTCTACAAAATCTCCAATATCCGCGTAATCGGCAAAACGGGAAAACTCGTCCGATTCCATCGAGTCTTTTTTGAAAAGACCCTGAAATACACCCGTGCCGTCGGTAAAATCAAAAAACATAACGCCGCCCTGTCCGCGTAAAGCGAGAATCCTTCCCGCCAAAAAAGACGGCTTTTTCCGTTTTGTTAATTTTACAAATTTTTCTTGCGCCTCAGCAATCGTCATGTCGCGACGCGTTTCAATAGGATAGACCCGCTCTCCATTTTCAATGAGGGCGCGCATCTTTCGTATTCGCTCATTTCGCAATTCTTCAAGAGAAGCCATTTGATATAAACGCGACAACCATCAATGCTGATATGTGTCGCCTGACATTATTCCACCGAAACAACACGATACGGCACATCACCATTCGGCGTTTTCACCGAGATGCGGTCGTCTTTCTTTTTCCCCATAAGCGCGGACCCGAGCGGTGACCGATTTGAAATTTTACCCTGAAGCATATTTGATTCTTCCGAACCAACGATTCGGTATACTTTTTGCGCGGAATCCCCTTCTTTTTCCACCGTAACTTGTGACCCGATATTTACAATTCCTCCTTTGTAGTCGGAAACGATAACGGCGGAGCGCAACATAGACTCAACGGCGGCAATCCGATCCTCCACTTCCGTCTGCAATCTGCCCGCTTCCTGATATTCCGCATTTTCCGACAAATCGCCGAGTGAGCGCGCGTATTCCAAACTTTCAGCAACCTCTTTTCGTTTCTCCGTCTTTAAATACTCAAGTTCTTTTTTTAAATCTTCAAATTTTTCTTTGCTTAAATATATTTTTTCTTCATTCATGTGTGTGGAGTTTATACTTTTTAGCAAGACGCGTTACGCCCGTTAATAATATGTGATTGTTTCATTGTATAGATTGTTTTGAGGTAAGTCAATTTTCCCCCATCGTCTGTTTTACCGCACATACTCCGGAGTTTCCTGCGCCATCCATAGAAGCATCTGCCGCATAACCGCCGGTGCGCCGATAAGATTTTTAACATCCCCACGCTCCATAACCACGGCAAACGCGAAGCGTGGATTTTCATATGGGAAAAACCCGATAACCCATGAGTTAACATACCGTTTTAGCGTTCCAACCTCCGCCGTGCCCGTTTTTGCGGCAACGGGCACTGCCGATATATTAAGAGCGCTCGCGGTCCCCAGTCGCACCGACTCTCGCATACCCTCCCGCACAACGTTGAAATAGTCATCGTTTATTTTAACATACGAGTCTTTTTCCACGCCTCGTTCTTCAGATTCATTTTCACGAACAAGATGCGGCGTCAATAATAATCCTCCGTTCGCAATCGCCGCAACCGCCCGAACCGCCTGAAGCGGCGTTACTTGAAATCCATATTGGCCAATCGCGGTATTGTATGTATCCCCGATTCTCCACTCATCGTTAAAAACTTCTTTTTTCCACGCGGGAGAAGGGATGACGCCGGCTTCCTGTCCGTACAAATCAATACCCACTTCACGCCCAAAACCGAATAAACGCATATATTGCTCTATCTTTTCTATTCCAAGTCCTTTTTGATTTTGAAAACCGCCGCCTACTTCAAAAAAATACACATTGGAGGAATGCGCCAAAGCGGAGCGCATATCAACCCACCCGTGCGCTTTCCAATCTTTAAATACCGATTCTTGTCCTTCCGCGTACGGGTTTGCTATGGATATGGACCCGGTACTTAAAATTTGATCCGATGCGCCAATTATCTTTTCGTTAAGCGCCGCAATCGCAATAAACGGCTTTACAATGGAACCGGGGGTATATAATCCGGACACCGCACGATTCAAAAATGGCATACGCTTGTCGGCAACAAGTGATTTTATTTCTTCCGCGCGCGTGCCGGATGTCAGTATGTCCGGATTGTATTCGGGAAAACTCGTAAGCGCTAAAATCTCGCCATTTTTCACATCCATAATAACTCCGGCGCCGCCGCTGAAATGAAATTGCTCCCCCGCATTCTGTATATCGCGGTATAATGCCTCCGAAACGCGGCTGTCAATTGAAAGCGTGAGGTTTTTCCCGTTTTCCGGCGGCTTTATAACACTCTCTGATTCGCGTTCTCCCACGGCGTTTATTTCCACCACCTTAATTCCATATGAACCCGCAAGAAGCGCATCATAAAAATACTCAACTCCGTCTTTACCCTCAAATTCTTTTTTGTAAAAACGACCCTCGCTGTCTTTTGCCGGATAATTGACATATCCGAGCGTATGGGCAATGCCGTCAATATCGGCATACGCGCGCAATGAAAAATCTTCGGGAGAATCATTCGGAACATTTTCGGCAAGCGCCACTCCATTTCTGTCCAAAATAATTCCCCGCTCATTCCAGATAATCGTATTCCGAAGACTGTTGTTGAGAGACGCGTTTTTAAAATAATCGGCGCGTATGATTTGCAAATCAGCGGTCTTTATTGAAAAAATTATAATAACGCCAAGAAAAAAAACACCGACGCCCCAAAATGGAGCCCCGCGCAACGTCCGCTCAATCCGTCCCTCAAACTGGTGACGGTCAAACTCGGGCAAATTGCTGGAATCTAAAAAAATTTCATCCGGGTCAATTTCTTTATAGCGCTTTTTATTTTTTTTAAATAGCATTGATCGCACGTAACGCGAGCGGCAAAAAATAATCTTCAATTTCAGATTTTTTTACTACAAAACGCCGCTCACGCGAAATAGTGTCGTGTATGATCTCCTTTAAAATTTCTACTTCTCCAGTTCTTCCTTTTAGGTCTCTATGTTCAAGTAATCGGGCGATGATTTTTTCTGCTCTCTCCGCAGCGTGTTGCGCCATATTCCACTCACCACTTTCCGCATAGGAAAAAAATTGGGACATTTCGCTTCCTAAATTTGCCATAAGAAACATTGATGTTCTTTTTGCCTTCATTGAATTAGTGACCGTATGATATTTTCCATTTTCTTTTTCAATTCGTCATCTTGAATTTTAATCGTGCGATTATTCTGCTGCGGACGAATATTGATGAGTG
>CAZKXD010000041.1:0-7067 GCA_964556765.1 uncultured Candidatus Saccharibacteria bacterium
TTGATATATATAAAAAGACCATTTTGGCAAAAAGATAAAAAAACGAAGCGGGTTTGTGTATTCACTATATGTTTGCAAATTTGGACAGACTGTCGCATCACGCCTATATTATTGAGGGAAATCGGAACGATATTATTCCGAAACTATTTTTATATTTGGAACAGAAACACGGTGTTTCCACGCGGGGGAATCCCGATTTTTGGCACACGGATTTTGATACATTCGGCATTGATGACGCGCGCGCTCTGAAGGAAATGCAGGCGCGAAAAGGGGCGGGGAGTCAGAATAAATTTTTTGTGTTTTCTGCCGTGATGATTATGGAAGAAGCGCAAAACGCGCTTCTGAAAATATGCGAGGAGCCGACCGAGGGGACTCATTTTTTTATAATTGTTCCATCTGTTGCGCGCGTAGTCCCGACACTTCTGTCTCGGGCGATCGTTATGAAGGCGCATGATATGACAGAATCATACGATATATCGTATGAAAAAATGATTGAACAATTTTTAGACTCATCCCCGCAAAAACGACTCGCGCTTGTTAAAAATCTGATAGAGGAAAAAAATAAGGAGCAGGCGATTTTATTTTTAAATGCGATTGAAAAAAAACTTGCGGAGGAGGTCGGAGCGTCAGATACGAATACGCGCGCGGTCGCGCGTCTGAAAAAAACGGCGCGCGCGCGGGATGACCTTATGATTAACGCGCCGTCTATAAAACTCATTTTTGAATATCTCGCGCTGACACTGTAAAGCCCCCGCGCGACAACTGTCGCACGGGGGCTTCTGTGTTGAGGGGTCGGGCGCTATGCGAGCGCCCTGATGGTCGGCCCCGTCTTGGAGCCATCGTAGGAGAGCAGAAACTCTTTTTCGCCCCCCATAAACCGAACGACCGCTTGCGACCCCGGGTACATTATCACGAGGTCTTCGGCGAAGACGGCGCCGTCCTCGTCCTCCACCCGCCCCGCGGCAACCACCTCGACTCTTCCGTGGGTACAGAACCATATCCCGTGGCGCCCCGCGAATTTGTCTTCCGACGAGCAGTCAATCACAATGAGGGCGCGGTCCTCGCACTGATTCAGCCCCTCCCGCAGAACGGTGAATTCTCGCGCGTCGGGGTCGTCCCGTTTCTTGATTTTGACGGGGATCGCCCACAAAAGGGTCTCGTTGCCCCACCTGTCTCGCCGGATTTTCAGCGGAGGGAAATTCCGGCAGAGCCCGACGGCTCCTCGGCGCCCGAGGGACTCGTCCACCTTCCTCCCGAGGACCACCGCGCGACCGTCGCCAGGCAGGTCACGGGCATGGTCCACTTCGATTCCTTCCTTGACGCACGGCGTCAAGGAAGTATAAGAAAGCAGAACAGTAAAGCACCGCATTGTATGCCTCCAAGCGAACAGACTGCCGACTGTTCGCATCAAGTTTCAAAAATGGCTCGGCAGAGCCAAATTCACCAGTTAGTATTATATCATATTGCATATAGTTTGTCAATCTTTTTCACATTTTAGTGAATTCTATGCTATAATCATAATTCCTAATTCCTAATTCCTATATCTATGCCCTATAATTTTATAGAATTAAAAAAAAAGACTGAAGAAATAAAGGTTTGGTTTGCAAATGAGCTTTCTCACATCAGAACCGGCCGCGCGACACCTTCTATTTTGGACGGCGTTCGCGTTGAATCGTACGGCGCGCGCGTGCCCCTTAATCACGTTGCGAACATTACCGTTTCCGACGCGAAGACGATTCTGGTGGCGCCGTGGGACAAAAATCAGATTAAAGCGATTGAAACCGCTATTATGGAAGCGGGGCTTGGCATCGGGATATCGTCTTCGGGCGATGGCGTGCGCGTTGTTTTTCCCGAGCTCACCTCTGAAACGCGGGAGATGCTTTTGAAATTGATAAAAACAAAACACGAAGAAGCGCGCGTGTCGCTTCGGAGCGCGCGCGATTCCGTGTGGGACGATATTCAGCAACAGGAAAAAAACGGCGCTCTTTCGGAGGATGAAAAATTTCGGCATAAAAATGAAATGCAAAAAATTATTGATGATATGAACGCGACACTTGACGAAATGACAGAGCGGAAAGCGAAGGAAATTTCCGTGTAGCGCATATGTCGGTACTTATCTTTTTAATTGTTCTTGCGGTCCTGATTCTCGCGCACGAGTTTGGACATTTTATTGTCGCAAAAAAATCGGGCATACGCGTTACCGAATTCGGGCTCGGGTTTCCGCCGAAACTTTTTGGCATTGTGCGGGGAGAAACCGAGTATACCGTAAACGCGATTCCGTTTGGCGGATTTGTAAAAATTTTTGGAGAAAATCCCGATGAAGAATCATTGCGCGGACCGGATGCGTCGCGCAGTTTTGTACACCAATCAAAATGGATTCAGGCGGCGGTCATAGGAGCGGGAGTCGGATGCAATTTTTTACTCGCGTGGTTTTTATTTTCGGTCGGATTTATGTTTGGATTGCCGATGTCCATTGACGCTCGTCCGGAAGGCGCCACGATAGCAAATGAACGGGTGCTCATTACGGGGGTTCGCGCCGGCTCTCCGGCATTTGAAGCGGGACTGGCGTCGGGAGATGCCGTTCGTTCCGTGTCGTACGATAATGAAATGCTGACAAACCCGACCGCGGGCTCTGTTCAGGAATTTATTTCGCGAAACGGGGGAAACGAAATTACGCTTGTCTATGAACGCGGCGCAAAAGAATATACGGTTAATCTTACTCCGGAAGCGGGGGCGATAGAGGATGCTCCGATGATCGGTATTGCGATGAATACGGTGGGCACTGTGCGACTGCCCTTCTATCGCGCGTTTTTTGAAGGTGGCGTTATGACGGTAACGCTTATCGGCGCGACCATCGCGGCATTTGGCGCGCTTATCGCGGACGCGTTTAGGGGTACTGCCGATATCGCGAATCTTGCGGGGCCGGTTGGAATTGTTTCTTTGGTTGGCGATGCCGCGAACCTCGGTTTTGTGTATGTATTGAGTTTTGTCGCGTTTATATCCATCAATCTTGGCGTATTAAATTTGCTTCCCATTCCCGCGCTTGACGGCGGACGGCTTCTTTTTCTCGCCATTGAGGCGGTAAAAGGTTCGCCGATAAATTATAAAATAGTGAATATGATACATGCCGCGGGATTTGTTTTACTTGTTATGCTTCTTATTTTTGTAACATACAATGATGTCATCCGCCTATTCGGCTGATTGCGCGCGAATTAAATTATATAAAAACCCCGATTATGCGGGGCTTACTTCTTGTCTATAAATGGCGGGAGTCCGAGCGTTTTTCTAAAATCATTCGCGATTCGTATATAATCTCCGCGAGTGAATCGTCCACGCGCTTTGTTTTTTCCGGTGCGTCTGTCTGATTAAGAGACATATATGTTCCTATATGCGCGCCTATGGAGATAAAAAAACGTGCGCACGCCCGTGTGATTTTTTTAATCACAACGAAATACTCCACCGTGTCGCCTATATACAGAACATCATACACCTATATGCTTGTCAAGATATTTAAATCCTATTGATTCTGCTGTATTATAAATGGAATGCTTGTCTCTCAACTGTTTACCAAAACGCGCAAAGAAGCGCCGTCAGACGAAGTCTCAAAAAACGCGCAATTGCTAATTCGCGCCGGATTTATTCATAAAGAAATGGCGGGTGTATACGCGTATTTGCCGCTCGGGCTTCGGGTTCTTTCAAACATAGAGCGCATCATTCGCGAAGAGATGAACGCGCTTGGCGGGCAAGAAATTTTATTGACCGCGCTTCAAAATCCGGAATTGTGGAAAAAAAGCGACCGATGGGAGCAGGATGTCTGGTTTAAGACGCAACTTACAAATGGCGCCGAGCTGGGACTCGGCTGGACGCAGGAGGAGCAGATAGTCAATATTCTTTCGCGACAGATACATTCGTATAAAGACCTGCCGTTTTCCGCATATCAAATTCAGACAAAATTCAGGAATGAGGAACGGGCGAAAAGCGGTATTTTGCGCGGGAGAGAATTCAGGATGAAAGATATGTATTCTTTCCACGCGTCTTCGGAAGACCATATATACATTTGCCAGCGGCGGCGCGTTTTCAAAATACAGCCACGAATTTCAAACGATTTCGGATGCGGGAGAGGATACCATCTATGTTTCTGAAGAGAAGCGTATGGCGGTTAATAAAGAAGTATATACCGATGAAGTGCTTTCCGAACTCGGGTTGTCGCGCGAAAAACTTATTGAGCAAAAAGCGATTGAGGTGGGGAATATTTTTAAACTCGGAACTCGATTTTCGGAGGCGCTTGGGCTTTTCTTCAAAAACGAAAACGGGGAATCAACGCCTGTTATTATGTGCAGTTATGGCATCGGGCCGTCTCGCGTTATGGGAGTTATCGCCGAAACGCTTTCTGACGAAAAAGGGCTTGTGTGGCCGCGGTCGGTTGCTCCGTTTGACGCGTATCTTATTTCGCTTTCGGGCAAGGACACGGAAGTCGTGGCATACGCCGACAAGATATACGCGGAGCTTACGCGCAACGGTGTTTCGGTTTTATATGATAATCGGGAAATAAGCGCCGGAGTTAAATTTTCTGACGCGGAATTGTTGGGTATTCCGACGCGCGTTGTGGTAAGCGAGTCGCTTGTGAAAAAAGGAGTTGTTGAAATTACCGATCGGGCGAGCGGCAAAACGGAAGAAACGAATACAAACGGATTGATTAAAAAAATAACGGAACATGCAAAAAGAAATTAAAAAAATAAAAGAAAAGGCATATTCATTATTTTCAAACAATATCGGCATTGACCTTGGTACCACAAATACGCTGGTGTATGTCAGAAATTTTGGAATTATTCTCAACGAACCGTCGGTTGTCGCGGTTAATCAAAAAACGGGGCAAGTTGTCGCGGTGGGCTCTGAAGCGAAGCAAATGCTCGGACGCACGCCCACGCATATTTCCGCGGTTCGTCCGCTTGTTGAAGGGGTGATTTCCAACTTTGAAATAGCGGAAGAAATGCTCGCGTATTTTATAAAAAAAGTTCACGTCATTTCTCCGAAACTGGGACGCCCGACGGTTGTCATCGGCGTTCCTTCCAACATTACGAACGTGGAAACGCGCGCGGTGCGCGATGCGGCAAAAAATGCCGGCGCGCGCGAAGTGCATATTGTTGAAGAGCCGATGGCGGCGGCGATCGGTATACATTTGCCGGTGAAAGATCCGGTGGGAAGTATGATTATTGACGTCGGCGGCGGCAATACGGACATCGCGATTATTTCTTTACACGGCGTGGTTCGTTCCAAAAATGTGCGCATTGCGGGAGATCGTTTTAACGAAGACATTATTTCTTATATTCGCAATGAATTTAAAATTCTCATTGGGGAAAGAACCGCCGAAAGCATTAAAATCGCAATCGGTTCAGTCATTGAATTACGGAATTGTCAATAATTAAATAGCTATTTGAAAGTCGTGAAAAAATAGAAGCTCCCGTTCGCGGACGCGATCTTGTAACCGGACTGCCGCGGGAAGTTATTATCACGGACGCCGATATTCGTGACGCGATATCGGCATCCATATATACGCTTATTGATTCCGTTAAAGAAGTGCTGGAGACCGCTCCTCCGGAAGTGATTTCTGACGTAATGGCGCGCGGAATCGTGCTTGTCGGCGGTGGCGCGACCATATCGGGATTTTCCGAATTGCTTGAAGAATCCGTTCGGATACCGATTCATATCGCGCACGACCCGATGACGGCAGTGGTGCGCGGCGCCGGTATTATTATTGAAAATCTTGATGAATATCGTGACATATTGATTGACGGCGATGAGGGGTTGCCCTCAATAGAATAAAAAACAATGTAATTATATAGGCAACGCGCCGCGTTGCGTGAATCACCGTGCGGGAACATACGCGAAAAATAAAAAAATACGGTACGCATGCGGCGCTCATTGCCGCGCTTGTTTTTATTTTGTGGTACGGCAGTATGGTTACGCAACCGCTTGAAGCGGGTGTTGTTTCTTTTTCCGGCATTGTATGGAGAGGCGGCGCATATGTAAAAGAAACGGCCGCGTCAATCGGTGTTTTTTTTAAACGCAAGCAAGCGCTCGTCGCGGAAAACAATGAACTTGTGCGAAGGTGCGCGACGTGATGGCGCAGGAGTCCGCGCGCGCCGAACGCATGCTTTTTGATTCGGTTCGGCAAGAAAATGAATTGCTTAAGAGCATGATGGGGAGGGCAGACCGCGCGCGCGGGATTTTGGGAACGGTGCTTTCGCGCCCGAACCATTCTCCGTATGATATATTTTTGATTGATATCGGAAAAGACCATACCGTTGCGGTCGGCTCTCTCGTTACCCTCGAACGCGCGCTTATCGGAGTCGTGGATACGGTATATGCGCGAACGGCAAAAGTCCGTTTATTTTCTTCCGCCGGTTATGAATTGCCGGTTATTTTGGGAAGCGAAAAAATACCGGTAATCGCGCGGGGACTTGGCGGAGGAATGTTTGAAATAAAAATTCCGCATGGTATGAAAATTGCCGAACGCGATAGTATCACATATCCTTCAATATATAATTATCTCATAGGCACGGTGGCGCGCGTGGAATCAAAACCAGCCGATTCGGTTCAAACTATTTTGTTCCGTGCGCCGATTAACATCTTTACTCTTCAATTTGTAACGGTGACGGACGACCTTATCATATCAATAGAAGAACAATAACAAAGAATCGCATATTGGAATTATGAATAATGAATTACACGCTATGCGGCGGATTATGTGGAACGGCGCGTTATTGCTCGCAATTCTTTTTTTTCCGTGGTGGGTGGTCGTTCTCGTCGGAATCGTGGCGATAAGCATGCAGAAAAAATTTTACGAAATAATCGGTTGGGCGATTTTTTATGATGCGTTGTATGGCAGTTCGCGCATTACCGTAGAAGGATTTCGGTTTTTTTTCACGGTCGGCTCGCTTGCGCTTCTGTTTATCGTGGAATTTTTAAAAAGTAAAACACGATTTCAGTAATAAAGGTTCCTCGGGGCAAGCCCCGAGGTATTACTCGGTGCTCGCATACACTCGCTCGTGTGCGCCGCAAGCGGC
>CAZKXD010000042.1:0-2130 GCA_964556765.1 uncultured Candidatus Saccharibacteria bacterium
TTTCCCGAGAGCTGGGGGAAATAATTTTTGGAATAAATGAAAAGAAAAAAGAAATGAGTTTCGTGGCGCGGGCGACCTTTAGTGGTCGCCCGCTTTTTATACTATTTTATCGCGCGTAGAGTCCGACGAGCTCCGTTTTGTCCAGCACATGCCCAACCATTGCTTCTTCAAGAGTTTCTTTATCAGCATCCGGCGAAAGATTAAGCTCCATATCAAGCGCGTATAATTTGAAGAAATATCGGTGTTCTCCGTCGGGCGGACGCGGACTGCCGTATCCCGCTTTCCCGAAACCGGTTACCCCTTCCACCGCGCCTTTCGGCACGGAGTGTTCTTGTATTTCTTTTGTAACAGGCGATATGTTCCAAAGCGTCCAATGCACAAAAAGTCCGTTCGGCGCGTCAGGGTCGTCCACAATCAACGCAAGCGTTTTTGTTCCATTTGGAATATCAGAGAAAGAAAGTGGCGGATTTATATTCTCACCATCACACGTATATTTTTCCGGAATCATTTCGTTGTGTTTGAATGCGGAACTTTTTATTTCCATGCCAATGTTGTTAAAATTTGCGAGCTCAATGCGAAGTAAATTTTACTACAACATTGAGCGCCCCGTTAAATTAAAGCGCTATTAAATATAACGTATAACAAAACAAGTCCCAGTACAATACCGCTTAAGATAACCGCCGTTCTCATTTGAGAATTATATCATATACCGCACTATACCCTGATGCTATTCAAATAGACTGGAATAGTAAAAAATGACACCGTTTTTGACTTAAAAAAGTTTGGCGTTTTCTCTTCTGGGATTCTCTTTTTTCTTTTTTATACCTTGATTGTAACCGCCAAGAGAACCGTCTGATTTGATAACACGATGACACGGAATGGCGGAATTATGATTACGCGAAAGAATACTGCCTACCGCACGCGCCGCGCGGGAATTCCCCGCGCGTTTGGCAACCTCCGCATACGAAAGTGTCTTCCCTTTAGGAATACGCTTTACCACTTCATATACGCGCGTCGAGAAAAGCATCAGCGAAACGCGGGGTTAAATATGGAGAGAACGTTCGCGAAAATATTCTGAATTCCGCGGAACGATGTGGGGGTGGGGGCGGTGGTTGTGTCGTGTCTCCCGTGGGAGGCGGCGAAACAAACGTATCGCTTGGCGGCGGAAGAGTTTGCGTAGCATCCATAACCGGAGGCGGTTGTTCTAAACTTCCGGAGGACGGAATAAAACTATCGGTCGGCGGAGGGGGCAAGAAATTCCCTTCCGGCGGTTGCGAGAAATCGCCACTTGGCGGCATAAAACTTCCGACCGGAGGCATAAAATTCTCCGGAATCATAGGAGGTATCGGGGACATAGGCGCTACACCCGGTTGCCCCGACTGAAGCTCAAACTGCCTCTGGAATTCTTGTTGAACTTGATTTTGAACTTCCTGCTCAAATTGTTGTTGTGCGCGATCTTCAAATTGCCTTTGAAACTCACCGCCCGCCTCACCGTCTCGCGGCGGAAAATTCCCAAATCCGGGGAATGTCCCTTGTCCGGGCATATTTTGTCCGGGAAATTGATTTGGCGGAGGAAACTGCCCTTGATTGGGAAACTCTCCTTGTCCGGGGAATTGCCCCGGTGTCGGAAATTCACCGCCCTGCGGAAATCCTCTGCCACCATCATTCTGAAATTGTTCTCTTTGCTCCGGCGCCTGCGGACGCGCGCTGTCAAAACTTCCGGCAAAAGAATTAATGGACGAGTTGAATTCATTTCCGTCACAATCAACAATGGTCACTGCAAGCGGCAGTTCCATCTGCGCAAATACCGAAGTTTCAGATTTATACTCGCTTGGACAGCCGGGAACATTCCCGCTAAATCGAGAACCGCTTGCGGGGGCAAACGCAAATTCCTGAATACCATCGCTGTCTTTAATCATATAGGTAAAAAGGCCGGACGGAGTTTTTTCCACAAATACGCGAGTTTCACTTGTTGGAGCGCCTCCTTGCGTTCCGCCCTGCGCGCCTCCTTCACCACCTCTTCTGAATCGGTCAAAGAAGCCGCCACCCGGAAAGCCGTCCTGCCGTCCCTGCTGTCCTTGCCCGCCACCCTGCGGAGGTGCGCCAAATCCTTCAGGCGGACGTTGCGGA
>CAZKXD010000042.1:2227-6810 GCA_964556765.1 uncultured Candidatus Saccharibacteria bacterium
GGCCGGGACCGCGGGGACCAAACCCGCTCTGCCTGCCGGGAGGTCCAAATTGTTCTATTTCAACGAATTGACGAAGTGACCGTTGCGCTTCATCGGGTTTTAAGAATCCTTCATTGACCGCGAACGCGGCACATTCATCAAAATGTGATGTGTCGGAACAGTATGTTCTGCACTCCCCCTCTCCGCGGCATCCGCCCGGACCGCCCTGCTCTGACACTTTCTTTTCAAGCGTTTTAAATTTTTCAATTCTTTCTAACTCTTGCGGCGGCAATAAATTGTTGCTTTTTGCAAATTCAAAACAAGCATTTCTGTTTGCGGGGTCGTTGCAAAATTGCTCGCATTCCCGTCCGCGGCATCCGCCCGGGCCGCCCTTTTCTTCAATAGCATTCACAAAACGGCTCGCCTCTTCAAAATCGTTATCGCTTATAAAGCCCTGCTCGCGCGCAAACGACAAACATTCCCGTTCACGCCCGGGCGCTTCACAATATGTTTCACACTCCCGTCCGCGGCATCCGCCCGGACCGTCAATTTGAGAAAGCCGTTTAAATTTCTCCGCTTCCGCTTTGTCCATCAGCCCGTGTTCAATCGCAAAATCAAAACAAGCGCTTTCGTTCGCGGGAGTTCCGCAAAACGATTCACACGATGCAAAATCCGTACATCCTCCCGGGCCGCCGCCCAACTCCTCAAGCACTTGTTGCGCCTTTCGTTCATCAATGCGTGGCCCTCCGGGTCCCACCGGCCCTCTTCGCCCGACTTGCGGTCCAAACTCGCCCGGCTGAAGACCCCCCGGCAGTTCACCGCTCAAAAATGATTTTATCTGATTAGCTTCTTCTGCAGACATAAACCCCTCGGTAACCGCAAAGTCAACACACGTTATCTGATTCGTGGGATTCTGGCAAAAGGTATCACACTCTTCCCGTCCGCGGCATCCGCCCGGGCCTCCGCGCTCCTGATGACTTTTTATTTTCGCGGCTTCTTCCGCGCTCATATATCCATTTTCAACCGCAAAATCAATACATTCACCGGCGTGGTCGTCCGACTCACAATACGCATTACATTCCGATTCATTTGAACAGCCGCCGGGGCCTCCTTCGGGAGGCGGGGCCGCGCGCTCGCCGCTTTCAACAAACCCCTGCTCTTCCGCCCACCGTCCGCATGCTTCAAAATGCTCGGGGTCGTCACAGTAGGTGCGACATTCATCAAACGATGCGCAGTTTCCCAGCTCTGAAACAGGAAATTCAATATCAAACGGATTTTGCGCGTTTGCGGTAACAGAAAATATGAAAAGAAATAGAACAACGGGTACGACAAACGAAAGAAGAAAAAATATTGACCTCAATTTAAAATGTTTCATATTAATGTGCGAAACATGAACCGCGTAATGCGTAGCGCAATAACAATGCGTCGTTCTTGCGTTTTACGTTACATGTTTCAAGTTTTATGATTACTGTTGAAACGGATTAGACCCCGCTCCTTCAAACGGATTTTTATATCCGCCCGTCTCTGCAAACGGATTTACCGTTTCCGCAAACGGATTCGCTTTTTTTGCGAGCTCGTCCTGTGCCGCTTTTTTCTCCGCCTCTACCGCCGCCGCCTGTTCCGCGAGAAGCGCTTTTTTACCCTGTGCGACTCCGATAAAATAACCGCCCCCCGCACCAACGAGAAGCGCGAGCACCGCGGCGATAATCAACATATTATTTCCCTGTTGTTCCATATGAGAACCCCGCGCGGCCGCCAAAAAATTGAGGTCGCACAGAAAAATTAAAAATAATAATGGTATATAATACTCTCATTATATATCAACCGGCATCTTTTCCATATAGTTGTCCACACGCAAAATGCGCTTGACAGAGAAATAATAAAAGATATCGTATGTGCAGAAGCGCTTTGTATATAAAGGAGTTTGCGCATGCCATTCAAAAAATCCCATTCCACTGACACATTTTTTGATTTGTTTGAACAGTTGGCAAATGAAGCATTGCGGGCGGCAACTACGTTCTGCGATTCTGCGTTGTCGGCCAATGAAAAGCGGGCGCGTATAAAAGAAACCGAGGAACGCGCAGACGGGTTCGTTCATACTGTAGTTACAATGCTTGATGCTCACAATAGACCGCCGCTTAAGGGACGCGCTGAAATTTTCCGACTCGTTCACAACATAGATAACGTCATAGATTGTATTGAGGAAGCGGCATTCTGGATGTCGCTTGCCGAACTTCAATTTTCACAAGAGTTTCTCAATCTCGGAAATCTTATTAAAGAAGCGGCGCAGGAAATGCAAGAAGCGCTTCCGCACCTTCGCACTATCCGAAAAAAACAAGAGAGTGTTGACCGCATCACCACGGCGGCCATACGTTTAAATGAGCTTGAGGAAATGGGCGACGGTATATATCGCGCAATGTTGGAAAAAATTGAGAAAGAAAAAAGAGCGGCGCAGACCATAGGCGCGTGGCATACTCTTGACCGGACAGAAACGGCGCTAGAGATGCTGGAAAAGGCGCTCGACCAATGCGAAGATGTGGGAAATTTTCTTGAATCAATGAAGCAAGAAAACGTGTAACGGGAGCCGCGTATGAACGCGTATTTTTTCTTTGTCATCGCCGTTGCCCTCGGACTTTTTTACGCATACTGGAATGGAGCAAACGATTGCGCCAATACTATGTGCACCGCCGTCGGAACAGACGCCCTTTCGCAAAGAAGCGCCGTCATACTTGCGGGTTGCGCGAATGCGGGAGGATTATTTATCGCTTGGTTTCTGGGAAGCGCGGTCGCAAAAACAATCGCCGGAGGAATCGTCCTGCCGGAGGCAATCAGAGAAACAGTCGTGCTCGGAGGACTTGCGGGAGCAATCGCCTGGGCGTGGTTTGCCACAAAGAAGGGCATACCGGTTTCAGTCACGCATTCGCTTGTTGGCGGCGTTATGGGCGCAGGCATTGCGCACGGAGGCCTTGATGTGATTGCGATTGAAACATTCAAAAACAAAATCGCCATCGGCATCGTGCTCGCGCCATTTGTCGGTCTTATTGGTGGATATCTCGTACGGTTTTTTTGCGAAATTGCCGTGTTTCCTTTCCGCCTCAAGAACGCGGCCGCGAATCGTACATGGCGATTACTTCAGATACCCTCAAGCATATGGCTTTCCGCAAGCCACGGAATGAATGACGGGCAGAACGCCATCGGCATTATCGCGCTTGCGTATGTTGCGGCAGGTTTTTCAAATACCATCACCATACAATTCTGGATGGTGCTCGTGGTCGCCATTGCCATAGGGTTGGGAACCGCCATCAACAGTTCGCGCGTACTCAAAACGACATCTCAAAAAATTATGGATATGGACCCCATTGACGGGTTTGCCGCGCAGACCGCAAACGCGCCCGTGCTTACCGCTATGAGCATTTTCGGAATTCCCGTGAGCACAACGCATGTTGCTATGTCATGTCTTTTCGGAGCCGGAACGGCAAAAGACTTCCACGCGGTAGATTGGCGCATTTCACGCCATATCGTTATGGCATGGTTTATCACCATTCCCGTCGCCGGCTGTATTGGTTTTCTGTGCTACTTCATATTATCCTTTATTATCGGATAAACAACGCAAAGCAGATGTTAGCATCTGCTTTTTTTACATATTTACGAAATCCGATTATGCGATAATTCCTCCTCCTATACACTCATCACCGTCGTATAAAACAAGAGACTGTCCGGGGGTAATCGCCCTTTGCGGCTTAGAAAAATGAACCGCGAAACGTGAAGCACGCGACGTGTTGCGCGTTTCAAGCTTTATGATGCGTGATTTCTGCAATGGTTGTCTGTATCGAACACGCGCGCAGTATGTTTTTTTCATATTCGGAGTACTCCCCGAAATCCAGTTGACATCCCGCAACAATGCTTCGCGGAGCATTCCGCTCTCGCGTTTCGCGTGCGAAACGGTAATGGTATTTTTGGGGGTGTGTTTTGCAATAATATAATATGGCGTATCGTGTGGCGTTTTTTTAGTAATTGTAAACCCATGCCGCTGTCCAATCGTAAGAAAAAACGCGCCGTCATGGTGTCCGATAATTTCTCCTTTTTCATTTAATACGTCTCCCTTTTTTTCTTTAATATAGTGTTTCAAAAAATTTTTAAAATTAAATTCGCCGACAAAACAAAGTCCTTGGCTTTCTTTTCGTTCGGCATTTGACAGACCAAATTTTCGCGCCAGCGCGCGCACGCGCGGTTTGGTGTAGTCGCCGACGGGAAATAAAACGTGTCCAAGTTGTTCTTGTCCCAGCGTCCAGAGAAAATAACTCTGGTCTTTGTTGTTGTCTCTTGAAACATGAAGCGTGAAGCGTGAAACATTCTTTTTTTGTTTCATGTTTCCTGTTTTATGTTTTATGGCATAATGACCAGTAGCCACGTAATCCGCCCCCATGGCGCGCGCTTTTTTTAAAAATACGCCGAATTTTATTCTTTTGTTGCACATTACATCGGGATTGGGCGTTCTCCCCGCTTTGTATTCATCAATCATATAATCAATAACCTCTTTTTTATATTCATTTTCAAAATCAAACGTGAGAAACGGAATTCCAAGGTGAGCGGCGGCGCGCATC
>CAZKXD010000043.1:0-1967 GCA_964556765.1 uncultured Candidatus Saccharibacteria bacterium
TTGCCGCTCGGCATAGGGACAATCGCCGGCGGCACCGTCATCCTGTACTATCGAGGGGTGGAGCGGAAAATGCGGAGGGCGAGCGCCGCCCTCGCGAAAGAAGTATAATCGCGTTTCAATCTTCGGACGTCCGACATCCGAAGATTGGACAAAACAAAAACGCGGAACATCAAATTCACCGGGGAGCAACGCTATGCTCTCCGGTTTTTCATTTTTATATTGCAGCGTCCCCCACCGTTCATTCAAACTATGGACGTCGGATGTCCATCATATTCAACTAACTCAGATGGGTGACGTTAATATACTGGACATCCGATGTCCAGTATTGTTCAACTAATTGTAGCGCCAATCATTTAAACCATGGGCGTCCGACGTCCATAGTTTAAAAATACAATATAAAAATCTTCTGACATTCGGCGTCAGAAGACCGGAAGAAAATTGCGGAATTTTTTTAATTGAGAAACAGATTACTTGATTTTAATATATTCCAAACTCGCGGAGATGAGCTTTTTGACATCAGTAAAACGGTCTTCGGCGGTTGACCCTAAAACCACAATCGCGATTGGGCGCATTGGCCCCGCTTCAAACATAAACGCAAGATTTCCTCCCGCCAAATCGGTAAAACCGGTTTTTGACGCAATCACCCCCGTGAAAGAACGGACATCTTTATTGGTATTTTCAAAATTATGCACTTTTCCCTCAATTGATTGCATTGTTAAAAACGGATACGCTCCATAAGCGTCGGGTGATTGCGCACGGCATATGAAAGGATGCGCGCCACGTCCCGCGCGGAGCCGTATGCTCCGCTTACGCCTTCGGAAATATCGAGTCCCGCTTCATCAAGAAAAAAAGTCTGGTCAAGTCCGAGCGCGCGCGCCTTTTCATTCATAACGCGGGCAAGCGACTCTCGGCGAGTTTCATTTCCCGCATCACCCGAAGAAACAAACGCGGAGGCCAGCGCGTACGCGCCATCGTTTGAAGAAGTGGTAAGCGTTGCGTCAATCAAATCTTTAACGCTCCATTTCTCGCCGACAATAAATCCGTGGTCTCCTTCCCTGCCGACGGCCTCTTTGCTCATAACGACAACGCTGTCTTTTCCCGCTCCCTCAATCGCGATAAGCGCGGTCATTATTTTTGTAAGCGACGCAAGCGGAAGCTGCGCATCGGCATTATATGCAAATAAGGGGGCGCGTGTTTCTATATCAAACACATACGCCGCGCGCGCGGAAAGCGTTATGGAAGAAAACGGATTCAGAACAACCTGCGGAGCGTTTTGCGGCTCTATCCGCGCCGAAACAAGCGGTTCAACGTGCACGAACACTATGCGCCCCAAGGAAAAGACGAGCAATGCGATGGCGCACCCTGAAACAATGACTGATTCTTTTGAATTAGAATAGATGTCCATAATTATTCACCCTGTTCATTGAATGTTTCTTTAAATGTTTGTATCTCCTCGTGCACTTTTTCATACTCCGGTAATTCCGATACGCGGGTTATTCCCAAGTGTTGAAGAAGCTCAAATGTCGGACGATACTGCAGTATGCGTTTGTCTTTTTCGTCGGGAACTCGTTCAATCAAACCGCGCACCAGCAGATTTCTCAAAATAAACTGCGAATTCACTCCGCGAATAAAATCAATACTGCTTTTGTGTATCGGGCCCCGATACAAAATCACCGTAAGCGTTTCAAGCGCGGCGCGCGAAAGCTCTTCAGTGAGCTCCGCTTTGGCAATGTCAGACAATAACGCGCTCAACTCGGGAGCGGTGCCCAGCATAACCGAGTCTTCCTTAAAAAGTATTCGCACCCCCCTGTCACGCAGACGCTCTTCCAAACGAAGAAGCGCGTCTTTAATTTCCGCGTTGCCGGCTCCGGTGTGCTTTTCTAAAAATTGGATGCGCACGGGCTCCGCTTTCAAAAAAAGTATCGCTTCTATTTTAGAAATTAAATTATTGGTCATTATTTAGAAAT
>CAZKXD010000043.1:1977-3045 GCA_964556765.1 uncultured Candidatus Saccharibacteria bacterium
TCTCGCGTGCGCGGTAAATTTTTTTAACAACGGCGCTTCTATTTTTTGTTCCAGTTCATTCATACATATGAGTATACGCCAATTTCGTATGTTTGTGTTTTTATAATTTGCTGATTTGTATGTCGCTAAAATGCGTACGCTGACTGACCAAAACCATTCCGCGCTTCACTAATTCCAGAACCGCAAGAAAGCTGACAATAATATGTGATCGGTTTTTTTCACCGCCCTGACCGTGCAAATCGGCGAAACGAACATTCATATCTTTTGTTATGCGTTCAAAAAGAAGCGTGATGGTTTCTTCCAGACTTACCATCTTTTTTACAAACGCCTGGGGAATCATATTTATTTTTGGCAACACCATAAGCACGCGCTGTATAGATTGATGCAATGTATCCACGGTTATTTTTTTTGTCGGAGAAAAAACAGGGGTTACGCGGCTTGTCTGCGGAGGAATAAAAATGATATGCGCGTTATATTGTTTTTCTATGTGCGCGCTTAATTCTTTAATTTTCTTATATTCTATGAGACGCCGCTCCAAATCTTTTATATCCCCTTCTTCTTCATCCGAAAGCGCAAGCGCCGGCAACAGAGAGCGTGATTTAATGAGCACAAGCGTGGAGGCGACAAGAATAAAATGAGCGGCTTCCGTAAGCGGAAAAGAGCCCGATTCCTCTATGTGCGCCAAATAGTCATCGGTGATTTGCGCGAGAGCAATATCATTGATGTGAAGTTTTCGCTCTTCAATCAATTGCAGGAGTAAATCAAGCGGCCCCTCAAATGTTCTTGTTTTTATCTGATATGTTCCGTCGTACATAGTAATACTATACTGGTTCGGCGAATGTCTTTCAACGCGAGAATACTCCTGTTTTTAAAAACCCGCCTTGCGCAGCGGGTTTGTAATAACATAATTACGGATTAAGCGGCAAATTTTCAAAATCAAAATCAAGCAGTTCTTCTTTTTTGCGCGCGCGCCGCGGAGTGTGCGTTTCAGCATCATCATCAAAAAAGCGACCTGATTTCTTTTTCAACATCTCCCACTTTCCTCTTTTGAGTCCCTTTAAAAAGCAT
>CAZKXD010000043.1:3055-6594 GCA_964556765.1 uncultured Candidatus Saccharibacteria bacterium
GAATGTGTGTTTCAGAATCGTCATCAAAAAAGCGATCCGATTTCTTTTTTAACATTTCCGAATACGCGCGAAGCTGTTCGTCGGTCAAATTACAGACCGTAAATACGTTTGGGTGCGCGCCGTCATATGTTTCTATAATTTCTTTTCGCGTGGTGCTTCGTTTTCTCCAACGGATATAATATGCGGTTTCCGGACACGGAAGGCACGCGTATAATATGCCGGAATCAATGAAAATCCCGCTCGTCGTATTGTATAGCTCAACCGTCCAGCCGACACCGCTCTGGTCTTTTGCGACAAACACATATCCCGTATCCTTGCTGTCAATAAACGCCTCCCGCCCTCTGAATTCTATTTTTCTCACAAACCAAACGTCTTTAATGGCAAAAGAAACAACATTGGACACTTCCGAATGGACGCACGGAATTTCAGCCTGAACCGGCGTAAGCGAAAGAAAAACTCCCGCTACAAAAACAGAAACAAGCGAGATTGAGAAGCGTTGCGCGTTCACAAACTCCCCCTTTTTGTGTTATGTGCATATTCTATGTGGCACTATAACACATTTTTAATGAGTAGCATACTTATGTGGAGAGCAGAGTATCAATTCTGTTTATTTCGCGCGGAAACAGAGTGGCTTCTTTGACATTGGAAAGTCCCAAAAATTTTTGGGTAAGCCGTTCAAGCCCCATTCCCCACCCTCCGTGCGGGGGTATTCCATACTTAAACGCTTCAAGATAAAACGAGAAACTCTCCGGCCGCAAGCCCTTTTTTTGAATTTTATCCACCAGTGTTTCATAGTCGTGTATTCGTTGTCCTCCTGTCGTAATTTCAACGCCTCTGAACAGAAGGTCAAAACTTTTTGTATAACCCGGGTCATTCTCATCTTCATAGGTATAAAACGGGCGCTTTGAAACCGGATAATGCGTGATAAAAATAAAATCCGATTGTAATTCTTTTGTCGCGTATTCGGAGAGCCACCGCTCATCTCCCGGGTCTAAATCCGGCTCTTTCGTGTGGTCTTCGCCGGTTTCTTTTTTAATGAGTTCAAGCGCGTCGCGGAGCTTCATCGCGGGAAACTCTTTGGGCGCGCGCGGAAATTCGGCGTTTAAAATTTTATATTCCGCGGCGCAATTTTTTTTGAGTCGCGCGATAATATGGTGGATAATCGCGGTAAGCATATTCATAACATCATGATGGTCGGCGATAAAACCGAATTCCGCGTCAAGACTGGTGTATTCGTTCAGATGCCGCGTTGTTGAATGCTTTTCCGCGCGAAATACGTTTCCGGTTGAAAACACCCGCTCAAGAATTCCAACCATAATTTGTTTATACAATTGCGGACTGGTCGCGAGATACGCGGTGCGGTTATTAAAATAATCAACCGAAAAAACATTTCCTCCCCCCTCGGCGTCATCTCCCACAAGTTTTGGCGACTGAAACTCGGTAAAATCTCTTTCGGCAAGCGCTTCGCGATATCCCGCGATAATTTCAGCCTGCACTTTGAATATCGCTCGCCCCCGTTTGGAACGAAGCGTAAGCGGTAAATAATCAAGATAGGTGTCCAGATTGAGCTCGGCATTTTTTTCAAACGGAAGCTCGTGCGCCGTATTCAACACAGAAACTTCCCGCGCCTCCATTTCTATGTCCCCCGTTTCAATGTCGGGATTTTTCATATTGTCCGGACGCTTTTTGACGACTCCGACTATCCGCACCACCCACTCGGCGCGGCTTTCTTTCAACGCTTCGTATGCCGCTTCTGATTTGGGCGAAACGACAATCTGAACAACGCCGTTTTTGTCGCGCAGGTCAATAAAAATAAGTTTGCCGTGGTCTCTCCGCGTATCCACAAAGCCGGCGACGGCGACTTCTTTTCCGATATGATTTTTTAAATCAGAAATGTTTGTTCTTTCCATATTGAAATTAAAATGTAATCCCCACCGTTTTTCGTATTAATTCCATTTTTGCGCGAGCGCGCGTCTGCGCGCGCGTACGCCCCTTCTGAATAAGCGTGGGAATATCCACTCCGTCGGATTCCAGTTCTTTTCTTTTTTTACGCAACGGGGCGATAAACGCCTGTATGTTTTTAACAAGTATTTCTTTTGATTCTTTGTATCCGATGGCGCCTTTTTTATATCGTTCGGCAAGCTCCGGCAATTCGGTTTGGCTAAACAATCTATGAAGCGCAAATACCGTGTCCGCGTCGGGGTCTTTTTTTTCTTTTTCTCCTTTTGAGTCGGTCACGATACTCATAACCAATTTTTTTATATCGGCGTCTTCCGCAAACAATGGAATGGTGTTTTTATAGCTTTTGCTCATTTTTTTGCCGTCAAGGCCGGGGACCGTCGCGACTTCACGCACAATGTGCGCTTTTGGAAGTTTAAACGTTTCGCCGTACCGCGCGTTGAATTTTTCGGCGACATCGCGGGCGATTTCAACATGCTGGCCTTGGTCTTGCCCGACGGGAACAATATCCGTATCCATAATCAAAATATCAGCCGCCATCAAAATCGGATAATCAAACAATCCAACGGTTGCTTCAAGTCCGCGTTCAACTTTTTCTTTATACGCAACCGCGCGGGAAAGATATGGCACCGTAACAAGCGTGTTAAAAATCCACGCAAGCTCGGCCACTTCCGGAATATCCGATTGCAAAAATAATGTATCGGGGTCAAGTCCGACGGCAACATGGTCAAGAATCGCGTTTTTGGTGTACTCCGCAAGCGAGCGCGGGTCGGACACTGATGTCATTGCGTGATAATTGGCGATTGATATGTAACTTTCACACTCCTCCTCAAGCTCAACAAATCGCTTCATTGCGCCAAAATAATTACCGATATGGAGCGTTCCCGACGGCTGTATGCCCGACAAAAGAATTTTTTTCGCGTTACTCATATTTTTTTATCATATCAAAAAACGCCGCCGCTGTATATGCATGATTAAGCATACGCGCGTTTCAAGTGTGTGGTATCCAAAAAGTTGACAAAGTGAGTTTAGTTCAATATAATTAAAAATAGAAAGGTCTCGGATTGGCTGAGGCCGTTGAAACGAAGGAGGCGGAAAATGGATACCATTCGTTCAAACTGGCGGTGGAATACCGCTCTGTCTTTTGTACAGGCGCTCGTTTTTGGCGCCTCGGTGATGTTTGGGCAGTTCTCTTTCAGCACATCCGTCGGGCTCGTCGCGATTGGCACGTTGCTTTTTACGGTTATCGTGTATGAAAACGCGTCGCGAAATAATGTCAAGAAAGCGGTCGCTTATGCCGCGATTGGAAATTCTTTCGGCGGCGCTAGCGCAATGTGTGCAGTCGCCGCCTTGGTGGTTCCAGAAAATCTATCCTTCTGGTGGATCATGGCAGGTGGACTTTTCCTTTGCACGATATTCTCATTCATCGACACGTTCAGGGTAGCGGCGAAAGAGGCAAAAGAAGACGGGCTCCCGCGCTGGGTGGGAATCACTCCGCTTTTGCCGCTTGGACTTGGAGTCATTTCTGGCGGCGCCGTCATCCTGTTTTACAAAAACAGGGAGCGGAGGAAGCTGGAAAG
>CAZKXD010000044.1:0-2682 GCA_964556765.1 uncultured Candidatus Saccharibacteria bacterium
GAGCCGAGGAGCTAATATAGGTCCCTGCGGCTTGCCGCAGGGACCTATATTTCTCCGGCAATTTCTTCTGGCGTTGCTTTCGTATCAGAGCCAGGGAAAATCTTAAAATTTCTTGCACCAACCCCGCTCGCTCCATAAAGTCGTTCTTTTAACAACTCCAGCTGTGTGGGCATTATGTCACCCTTTCTTTCCGCAATTTATTAATTTGTACTGGATATGATGCTACGGGATTTTATTGATAGTGTCAAGGCGTTTTATGCGCGATTCGCGGGCGACCCTTTTAAAAAAATTTTAGAAAAACAAACGCAGAAAGTATTTACCGAATTCATTCCAAAGTTCTCAAGAACTTTGGAATGAATTTTTTGGGATGTGTTTAGTTTTGTTGATTTGACTTCTGTGGAGGACATCAGTAGGATGAAATTGGTTCGCGTCATGGGGATGGTCCTCGGGGCGCTTTGAACCCTGACAATTGTAGGAGGTCGTCATGGCCGAACAGGTCACGGGCGATACATATCGCGGTATTGATGGGCAACTTCATGAAATTAAGAGACAGCTTCGGCAGCGCGAAGGCTATCCGCATAGTCTCGAAAAGTTTAAACGTGCCCTACAGGAAATCATAGACGGTCATTTTGTTGATTTTGGAGCACAAAGACTTTTTGCGCTGAAGACCATTGTCGCGCATTCCGGTAAAGACGGCATAGCCAGACTTGGCATTAAAAAATTCGGAGGACTTCTTGTGACCGATGGGATTATTCCGATACAACTTCAGAACGGTGGTTATATAATTGCACAATGGCATATGGATGCTGATGGCGTGGTTTTGTCGCCGCTTGACCTAGGAGAACACGGAAACAAGCATTTGAAAAAATCCCCCGGTATGCCGACTGTATATCTCGGAGAAAGCGAAGACGATAGATATATAGTCATTGAGGTGGATGTTCCATACGGAAGAGGATTTATGAAAGAGGACCAATCAAGCATCTGTATCTATGAACTCTCTACAGGTCGCCGTGCCGTAATATATCCTCGCGAGGTACCCGAATCTACTAAAAAATAACACACACAACAAACGAAGTTTTCTGCTGTATCGTTTGAGCCGCGGCGAGCTAATCACCGTGGCTTTTTTATAGACATATACTTGACACTATATTCTGTATACTATATTGTATATTACATAAGTCCCCGGGAGGGGTTTTTTAAAAGACATAATTTGAGATAACGTCCAAAACTACGAAAAAGGACGTAATAAAAAACCTTTTATAATTTAGCATTATATTTCATGAGTCTCGTTGAATATCTTAAAAGCACGCGCGGAGAACTGAAGCACGTAAACTGGCCGACACAAAAACAGACGGTATATTTTACCGTTATCGTTATTGTGCTTTCCGTAGCCACTGCCGCTTTTCTCGGTTTGTTTGATTTTATTTTTACAACCCTTATTGATATTTTTATTATTTAATTTTTCATTGTACGCGCACTACGTCAAAATTTTACGTTTTTCACTTTTAGTTTTTAATTTGAATCATGGCACGGCAAGAAATAAAACAAGATAAAAATTGGTACGCGATTCACACATACGCGGGGTATGAAGCGGCGGTCGCGCGAAATTTGCGCCAACGCGTTGAGTCAATGGGCATGGAAGATAAAATTTTTAATGTCATCGTGCCGACGGAAAAAAAGATTCGTATAAAAGGCGGCAAGCGAGTGGAAGAAGAAGAAAAAATATATCCCGGATATGTGTTGGTAGAAATGATTGTGACTGACGATTCGTGGTATGTAGTCCGCAATACGCCGCGGGTAACCGGTTTTGTGGGAACGGGCATTTATCCGGTGCCGGTGAACAAAGATGAGGTGGAAGAGCTTTTTAAGCGAATGAAAACCGATATCACGACGCACAAAATTGATTTGCAGCATGGAGAGTCTGTTATTATTGTTGACGGGCCGTTTAAGGATCAGGACGGGAAAGTAAGCGAGGTTGATGAGGCGCGCGGCAAAGTGAAGGTGCTGGTTTCCATATTCGGCCGAGAAACTCCCGTTGAGCTTGACTTTCTACAGGTAAAAAAAATATAAATAGGAAATATTAAATACAATGAAAATAACAAAAAAACTAAAATTACAGTTACCCGCGGGCAAGGCGACTCCCGCTCCACCCATTGGCCCCATACTGGGACAAGCGGGAATTAACATCGGCGAGTTCGTGACCAAGTTCAATGAAATCACGAAAGCATCACTCGGAGAAACCGTTTCCGTTGTTGTTTCGGTATACGAAGACAGAAGTTTTGATTTTATTCTAAAAACTCCGCCCGTTTCCAGTTTGCTCAAAAAAGCGGCGGGTATTGAAAAAGGGTCCGGCAAAAATGTGACACAAAAAGCGGGGAAAGTGACAAAAGAGCAGATTCGGGAAATTGCCGAGAAAAAATTGCCCGACCTAAACGCTCACGGCATTGATGAGGCGATGAAAATTGTTGAGGGGTCTGCCCGTTCAATGGGGATTGATGTCGTATAATTTACCCCCTGCTCAGCGTTTAAAATTATTGCACGATTTTGTTATATAGTTTTTAATAAAAAAACCCGCGATGGCGGGCTTTTTGGTTTTTTATGACTCATCTCGTATCAGAGTTTCAAATATAAGACGAAACGGACAGTTTTCGGTTGGTTCTTGAACGGCGCGCTCCGTCGCGC
>CAZKXD010000044.1:2692-6391 GCA_964556765.1 uncultured Candidatus Saccharibacteria bacterium
CTGCCCACCCAGCCGCGCTGTCTATCGGGAATCGTGTGGTACCGCTGAAGTCCGCGTCAACGAGAGTTCGGTATATCCGGTGGGCGCGCGGAAGAAAAAGCGCGTATATTTCTCTTCCTCCAATTATCATTACTTCTTTGTTTGGCTCAGGTTTTAAAGCGTTTGCCGGACCGAGAAGTATCAAGTTGGCGGCGGCAAGCGCGTCTTCGTCAGTATGAACAACGAGAGGACCTGCCGGTGACTCATATTTTGAAAAAATGGCAGGGTTTCTCGTGAGCACAATGTTTGCCCTCTGCGGAAGCGGTTTGCCCAGAGATTCAAACGTTTTTCTGCCCATAATGACGGGTTTTCCCACGGTTAGTTCGCGGAAACGCTTTCCATCAAGCGGTTTTTCTCCCCACGGCATTTTACCTTCGTTCCCGATGACAAAATTTTTCCCCATCGCGACGATGAGAGAAATGTTCATTGTGCGTTTTCACCAAAGTTCCATGATACTAGTGTGGATATTACAATATGTGCATTATTTGACAAGGATGTGCTACTGACATCTTTATCCCCATCGTGTGGGCTAGGTTTCGGATATGCTATGATTAAATGAATAAATATGACTTTACAAAAAATTCTAGAATTCGGTTCAAATTTTGAAGATCGTTTTGTCGCCGATTATGGTCAGTTAGAAGCTATTTCTCAAGAACTTAAAGCTTTGAAGAAAAAAATTGTTTTAACGCAGGGAGTGTATGATCTTGTTCATGAGGGGCACGCCCGCTATCTTGAAGCGGCCAGATCGCGCGGCGATATTCTAATTGTAGGCGTTGACACGGACGCTCTGACAAAGATGCGAAAAGGACCTACCCGTCCTATCGTTCCTGAGGGTGAGCGTTTGCGTATGCTGGTTCAGCTTCGATACGTGGACATTGTTACATTACGTCACGATGATGGCGGCCGACATGATTTGATACAGTGCGTTCGTCCCGATGTGCTTGTAACATCGGAAACAACGAAAGATTTTTCTCCGGAAACAAAAGAGTGGCTGAAAAAATTTTGTGGAGAATTAATTACTTTGCCGTCTCAGGCAATGATATCTACCACAGCCCGAATTCGTAATTTGGAGATTGGTGGCGCAGACCGTCTTGCGGAAGAACTTCACAAGCGGATTCCCGCTGTCGTCGCGGATGCGCTCGGCGCTTTTCGGGGTGGCGCATAGCGGCTGCGTCGTACACTGTCCGTATCCGCATATGCATTGTTAGATTTTTCTACGTTCTCGTAGTTGCGTATGCGTAGAATTTTTTTTATACTCCGGTAAGAAATGTAAATCGTAGCAGGAGTACTATATGCACCCGTTTCTTGTGGCGTATGTGCCCGTTCTTCACAAAGGGTACATATCGTTTTTTCGGAAATATACAGGGGCAGTTCTTTTTATTATAGGAAGTGATATGCTTCGGGGTTTTGAGCATCTTCATCGCGATATTCGCGGCGTATGTCCTGAGGATATGCGGACAGTGATTTTAAGTCTTGGCATTTTCACAGAGGTGCGCATTCTTACCCGTGAATCGGTTGTGGATATTTATGATACGCCCCACTCCATTGTGATGCCCGATGAAGATGTGTCTCGAGCCATAGCTGGTCAATACTTCTTTTCTCGGCATATTATTTTTGAATCCATATTTTTGCGCTGGGATGTGCAAAATACAACAAGTGAGCAAGCGATACAGAATGACCGAACGGTTTCACGAGATGAATTTGATAGGGAAATAATGAGTAGGGCTTTTTCTGAAGCGACCAAAAGTCCTGATTGGTGGAGACAGATTGGAGTGCTTGTTGTTCGAGATGGGGCGATTATTCTCTCGGGATTTAACAGTCATATGCCGCACCAGCAGTCACTGTATGCGTTCGGTGACCCGCGCGGAAATTTTAGTTGGGGTGAACGGATAGAACTTTCAAATGCTCAGCATGCCGAGCGCGCGGTCATTGCACGGGCCGCGCGGTTAGGAGTCCGAATCGGCGGGGCATTTTTGTATGTTACTACATTTCCGTGTCCTCCTTGCGCTATGGATGTGGTAGAAGCGGGAATTAAACGTCTTTATTATTGTGAAGGATATTCACTCGTCGGCGCGGCAGAGATCCTTCGCGCGCATAATGTTGAATTAATTCGCGTAGAGACGTAAGGGCCCGATTTTATGAATCGGGTTTTTGTTTACGCTCTCGTGATAACCGGCTTTCCTCGTTTGGCCACAGTCATTTGGGCATGAAGATGTTTTACGGAGCTTCCTGTATAGAGTGGATTTCCAAAGCGGACAAAGAGCATACCACCCGGTATCCTATATTTTCTGGTGAGCCATTTTCCGTGACCAAGAAGTTCTTTCCACGCAGGATTGGATAATTGAGATAGAGAATGTATGTGTGTTTTATGGATGAACAAAAAGTGGTGCCGCGTATTTTTATAAGGATACATATTTTCTGTTACTAGCCAGTATTTCCCTCGCCTGACAATCGGTTTTTTGTGATATATGGAAAGATATGGCGGACAAAATGGACAAATGCCGTGCTGTTTTATCTGTTTAATAATTGCGAGATATTTCCCATGTCGCGCATTTTGTATGTTGACGGAATGCTTGTTCATATACATATATATGCAATTATGTGTACCGATTATATCATTTTTGCACGAAAAAGAGTTACGTTGAATAATAAAAAATCGGCATGAGAAATCATGCCGAAGGTGCGTGCTTTAAATTGGGGTCGGAATAAACATCTTTGGATGAGGTTCGTAATCATTATGTAGGTGAAAATGTTCAGGACGAAATGATTCCATATCGGTTATGTCGGGGTCAAGCGAGACAGTGGGAAATCGGTGTGGCGCGCGGCTCAAAAGAGTGTCTACGTGAGCGTATTGCATCTCATATATATGTCCGTCAACGATAAAATAATGGAGTTCGGTAAAAGTATATCCGACAACTTGCGCAAACATCATGCCGAACGCGGCGTACTGAATGAGATTGAATGCGAGACCTACGGGCGAGTCTGCGCTTCGCTGTACGTGCGTGATTATCAACTCTTTGGTTTCCGGGAAACCACGAATATAGATATCTCCGTGGCAGGGCGCGACAACAACCCTTCGGCTGAATCCTTGAGTTGTGTGAATATAGTGCGGAATCCAGTTTGTTATTCGCATCGTGCGTAGGAATGGCATTTTACGAAATACATCTATCATTGCGCGCATTTGATTAAATGGTACCCCCTCCGTTGTAGGGAATTGTGTCCATGCCATGCCGTACGATGCATCTCCCAAGTCCCCCGGAGTAAGACCAAAGGCGGAACATTTTTCTTCGGTGACCCACGGATGCCAATATGGACATCCGAATTGTTTCAATTCCTCGTGAGTTCGAGCCCCATTGAGAAAGCCGATATGCTCTCCAAGCGCCGCTCGGAATAATGCTCCTGACATGTCACGTTCGGTAATAACAGGAAATCCGTTTTCCATTTTAAAGACCATAAAGCGACCCATCGCAGTTTTTGCGCGTTGCCCTTGTATAACCTGCGTTTCAACTCCCGCTTTGGTAATGTGCGCAAGCAGGCGATGATATTTCGCGTCTATCGTTCTATCGCGATATGGCTTGTAATTGATGACTGGCGGCATTGCGGAAAACTCCCTTTTGCACCCCGTTTCCTTTTAAGGATTTTACTGTATAGATTTTTAAG
>CAZKXD010000045.1:0-5093 GCA_964556765.1 uncultured Candidatus Saccharibacteria bacterium
CAGATAGCAAGGGTGTTGCTTGTTAGTATTTTTTCAGGTGAGCTGAGCGGATTAGATGTGAAGAAACTGAAAGGACATGAGAATATATATAGGGTTCGCAAGGGAGACATCAGAATTGTTTTTCATCAAGAAAAAGAGTGTCCTAAAATTATTTTTATTGGCAGGCGAGGAGATTCTAAATATAAACAGTTCTAAAAGTAAACATCCTCTATTTATCATGAGCCACGTCGAGAGACGACGGCACTCCGCGTTTTGAGCTTTGTTTCTAAGCTCTAAAAACCACCCTAAGAAGGTTGGGTATGGTATACTTTTGATATGGAAGATTTTTCACACCCCGCGCAAGAAAAACCAATAACCAAGAAAGATTATTTTGCACTACCACTTGAGGCATATGAAAAATTGTCTCCAGAGCAAATGGAGTCAATCGCCGAAGAGGCGGGTGTCACGGTGGCAAAATTCAGAGGACTCATTTCGCGCGCGAAATCAAAAAAGCAAGCAGATGAAGAAAAAAGAGCCGCGACTCTGTCAGAAGACCGCGAATTTCAAAAGACCTATCGGCGTATACCCGAGGGAGTGCGCATTTTTCTTAAGGAAACGAAAGTAGGAAAAAAGGATTTAGAAAGAGCGGAGCATTTGGAAGCCGCGGCGTATAAGATTTTTGATAATCCCGATTATTCTTCTGAAGAAGCGAAAAAAATGTTTTCGGATGCATGGGCGATTAAAATAAATGACCTTTTTACGAATTATGCGCGTGGTAGAAGTATTAAGGAAGCCCGCGCACTTTTGAAGATAGAGGTAGAGGATAAGATTTCTCAAACGAACATACCCGAACTTCGAGACGCAATGCGGGAACAGTTTGATATATTTTCCGCTACGGTAAAGCGTCTGATCTCGCCGAAAGGAGGGTGGCGCGACCCGAGTGACTCATCGGGATCTGCAGAAAAGTTCGGCGGCGGCTCGCCGTTGAATTTTCCCAAGCACGGTAGACCTCGGCGGCTGAATGACGAAATGGAGGGCTCGTAAAAAGTAGTGGCGCGCGTAAGCACATATGTAAAAAAGCAGCATTGATGCTGCTTTTGCATTATTCTTGAATTTTATCGGCAAGCCCGAGCGAAACCGTTTCCGTGGCGGAAAGAAACGTGTCTTTTTCCATAAGTTTTCGCAATCGTTCTTCTTCAAAATTAGGATTTTTTTCTCGTATTCGGCGCAAAAGAATTGAACGGATGTTTTCTATAGCTCGTTCCCAGTTTTCCATTAAGGTCTTCATTTGTTCAAACGTTCCTTCCATTGATGCGCCGCCGTGGTGGATCATTAATGTTGCGTGCGGAGATACGATTCTTTCGTTTCCCGCCTGGAGAATGATACTTCCCATACTTGCCGCTTCGCCGAATACTTTTATGACAATGGGGCACGGTGAGTAGCAGAGCGCATCATAAATTGCAAGTCCGTGTACGAGATATCCGCCGGGGTTATTCAATATGAGAGTAATTTTTCTTCGGCGTGATTGCTGTTCAAGCAGATGGATTCCTTTAATAACCTGTTCCGCAAGTTTGGCGTCTACGCCGCTTTCACTGCCGCCCTCGGACACCTGCACACTGCCGACATACAAGGTTCTCGTCGGTATATGCAAACCATGGTCAAAAAATTTTTCAATCGTATCCGGATTAAACGCTCCCTTCATTGACCGAACGGAGCGCTTCGTACGCGGTGCGCGCGCCATCCTGAACGCTCCTTTTGGGGGTGTCTATATACTATGATAAACGCCGCGCCGGATAAAGCAACCGATTTGCGGCTGTGCGCATATGAATGAACGCTTTCGGTTTATTTTTTTGTGTGTTAAAACTATGAGTAGAATGCTGTGCGGGCGAGGAACGGACGACCGTGCACATACGGGTCTTTGATTGGAACGCATGGAACGAAAACAAAAAACCGCCGAATGATATAGCGGATTTTATTTTTTCTCATAACGCGGACATTATCAGCTTGCAGGAAGTTTCCGCGTCCGTGCGCGACGCACTCTCGGCGCGCGCGGCGAGGGAGCGATACCAGTATTGTGTCGCGCGCGATATGAAGCAAACTGACGGGACATTTTGTTTTTTGGTCGTGTTGTCGCGCGCGCCGATCACGCGGTCTCGTGTCATCAGGTCAAACAGGAAACGGGGGTGGCGGTCTTTTTTTAGCAGTTTATGGCACAACATTGAGGAACATCTGGAGTCGCTTCGCGTTGATGTTCGTGCGGGCGAACGGCGAATCAGAATTCTCAACGTGCATCTTGAGGTTGGCACCGGACCGAAAAATCGGATTCAGCAATTTCTGCGCATTTTGCGGCGAAACACGAAACGGAGAACGATACGAAATATGATTATTGCCGGCGATCTGAACATATACGGACAAGGATGGTATGAACGGTTTGTCGGATGGCTGTGGTTTGGATTGCGGAGCGTTGAGTTTTTTATGGACGAACGGGAAGAGTTTGAGCGTATATTTCGCCATCGTGGATTTGCAAATATGTTTAGGGGGGAAACCACTTTTTCCACGGGCGGGGTGGCGTTTCAGTTTGACCATATTTTGGTTCCTTCAAACATAACGGTACTATATAAAAAAGTATTAAATGATAATTGCGGCTCCGACCATCAGCCCATTATTGTTGATGTAGAAGTATGAAAAGCCCCGGCGACCGCGCGCGGGGCTTCATATTTTTGTTTTTGCTATTTTGTTTCTTATGATAAGTATAAGAGAATATACAAACCGCCAATTAATTGATATCGTATAGATATATGGAAAATTTTAAAAAATATATTGATATATACGCTTCGTATGTATTTTGGGTGTTTGTTGCGTTTATTGTGGCGGGAACGCTGTTTCTGCTTTCGTTATTTATAAACGAAATGAAATCCTCCCGTTTTATCGGCGAGGGAATTGAGTTTAGAAATACCATTACGGTTTCCGGCGAAGGCGAATCGTTTGTGATTCCCGACACCGCGGCATTTTCTTTTGCGGTTATAAAAGAAGCGAAGACCGTTGTTGACGCGCAAGCGATGGTGACAAATGATATGAATGCAATTCTCGCCGCGCTTAAAACATTTGATATTCCGCAAAAAAACATAAAAACGCTTAATTATAACGTAGTGCCGCGATATGAATTTACGAACGAGCGCGAAATACCTGCGTTATATCCTACTCCGGTAGGCGAACGAGTGCTTGTCGGGTACGAGGTTTCGCACTGGATTGAGATAAAAACAAAAGATACCGACGGGGTTGGAGCGGTGCTTGCGAAATTGGGTGAATTGGGAGCGACAAACATAAGCAGTGTGAATTTTACGGTTGAAGATGAAAATGCGCCACAAAGAGAAGCGCGCAAGAAAGCGATTGCGGACGCGAAAGAAAAAGCAAAGGCGCTTGCCGACGATCTTGGCGTGCGTATTGTAAAAATGGTGAGTTTCAATGAGGGCGGCGGACCGATATATTACGCTCGCGATTTTGCGGTTTCCGAAGCCGCATTTGGAAAGGGCGGAGCATTGCCGCCGGAGATTCCCGTTGGAGAAAATAAAATAACTTCGTTTGTAAATATAACGTATGCGATAGAATAAAGAGGTAATCCAACGAAATAGTATCCGAAAACCCCGAATAAAATTAAATCAAACAAACTCTTTCAGTTAACTGGAAGAGTTTGTTTCTAATTGAAAAAACCGCCCGATGCTTGTAAATAGCAATGAGCGGTTATTTGATATTATTGTGTGATATTTTCTTGGTTTCTTTGTCTAATATATTTTTTTTGTTCGGAAACGATGAAAGCTCCTGATTTTTTTAGTATCTCTGAAGCCACATTCTCTTTGACCCTGTATTTTAAGCTCCCGATGGTTACCCATGGAGTGCTTCCCACAATCGCGTTTCCGGTTTTAGGGTCTAATACCACACGGAACTGCCCAAAAACAAAAATATCTGCCGAAGAAAGGGGCCGTTCCTTATTGTGCTGGATGAATAACTTTGCGTTCCCAAGATCTATTGGAAGGTTGCACCATGCGTCAAAAACCAAAGTTTTAAGGGAGGATTCATAATCTATGTGTGCCTCAATGATTGTGTCGAGGCATCTCGATTGCTCTCCGTCAATGTGATAGCCCTGAAAAACCTCCATCCTATAACTTTTTTCATAAGAATAAGCTTCATTTATCGTGTGCACCATCGCGCCATTTTTAATAACGTGTTGATAAAGCCATGAAGCGTCCTCTGGTATCATGCCAGGGACTGTTTCTTCGGATGCCTGCACCAAGGATGGTACAGAAAGTGTCAAAATTGCAATGAGTGCCAAGAATTTCTGTAGAAATTTCATTTTTTCTTCCTTCCAAGTATTCTGGGATAGAGGGTATCATATAGATTTTTTATTTACAAACAGCACGGCCACAGGAAAACCATATGGTATACTTTTTATTATGGAATTATTGATTGACTCACTTCTCACAAAAAGAGGCATTGAAGACAAACAAGAACAGGAGAATTTTTTAAATCCTGATTACGAGAATCATCTCCACAATCCCTTTTTAATGAAGGGTATGGAAAAGGCCGTCGCTCGTTTTTTGAAAGCGATTTCAGGCAATGAACGGATTGTCGTTTTTACCGATTATGACACCGACGGGCTTCCCGCGGCGGTTATGTTCCACGATTTTTTTAAAAAAATCGGGTACGAGAATTTTGAAAATTACATACCGCATCGCCACGCCGAGGGGTTTGGGTTGAGCAAGGAAGCAATTGAAAAATGCAAAGAACGAGGCGCGTCGCTTCTCATTACGGTTGATTGCGGCATTACCAATCGCGATGAGGTGGCGCATGCCAATGCGCGGGGAATTGATGTAATCGTTACCGACCACCACGAGCCGCCCGATACGCTTCCTGACGCATGCGCGATTATAAACCCGCATCAAAAAGAAGATGAATACCCGTTTAAAGATTTGTGCGGGTGCGGCGTCGCGTTTAAGTTTATTCAGGCGGTAATCGCTAACGGAAAAAAAGAAGGTATGTTTGATATTTCTGACGGCTGGGAGAAATGGCTTCTTGATATGGTGGCTATTGCGACGGTTTCCGATATGGTGCCGCTT
>CAZKXD010000045.1:5226-6240 GCA_964556765.1 uncultured Candidatus Saccharibacteria bacterium
TTCAGAAGTTTGTATGTTGACCAAAGGTTCGTGAGCGAGGATGATATCGGGTTTGTTATCGGCCCGCGCATTAACGCGGCAAGCAGAATGGATGATCCGATTTTGGGATTTCATTTTCTTTCCGAACGGGACGAAATAAAGGCGCGACAGACACTTGCTCATTTAAATACGCTTAACAATAAGCGAAAAGGAGTTGTCGCGAGTATTGTAAAGGAAGTAATAAAAAAAATGGAACACGGGCCGACGAAGGAAATGATTGTAACCGGAAATCCGCTGTGGCAGCCGGGCGTGCTCGGGCTTGCCGCCAATACGCTTTCACAAAAATATGATCGCCCTGTTTTTTTGTGGGGGCGCCTTGGGCCTGAAGTCATTCGCGGCTCGTGCCGTTCAAACGGCGCCGTTCACGTGGTTGAATGTATGCGCGAAGTGCCGGCGGGCATATTTATAGACTTTGGAGGCCATCCCAACTCGGGGGGATTTTCAATTCATAATGAAAAAATACACTTGCTTGAAGATGCGCTTCTTAACGCATATGTAAAATCTCCCAAACACTCGGCAGATAATTCAGATATCATTGTTGATGCCGCGTTATCCATTGAAGAAGTGAATGAACGCGTACTTTCACACATTGAGCGGCTTTCTCCGTTTGGAAAGGGGAATCCGAAGCCGGCATTTTTGTTTGAGAACATACATATACGCGATGTGCAATTTTTCGGGAAAGAGAAAAATCATATGACATTTATTTTTAAAAACGAATCCGGCATTGCAGTGCCCGCGGTTTCTTTTTTTGCGGAAGAGTCACTCGCTGGTTTTAAGACGGGAGATCGTGTTACACTTACAGCGTATATGGAGCGAAACGGGTTTCGCGGAAGTCGCGCGCCTCGCCTGCGCGTGATTGATATAAAAAAGTCGTGAGACCAAAATATTCATTCCAAAGTTCTCAAGAACTTTGGAATGAATATTGATGAAAATATATGTCACAAAAAATAATTTTATATACAGACGGGGGCGTGC
>CAZKXD010000046.1:0-6205 GCA_964556765.1 uncultured Candidatus Saccharibacteria bacterium
AGGCGGAGTGTTTGTTAAATACTAGAAACCCCCGCAGGAACTGCGAGGTGAAGTCATTGCGTTAAAAAATCAAAAATTTCAAATGGAATCAAAACTCCTCAAACGCGGGGATAAGCGTTACCACGGCGCTCTCTGAAATAGTATCATCTCCAATTTCGCACGAAAGAATAAAAATACTCTGTTGCGTCAGCGGTCCCGATAGCACCGAGCCGGACAAAGCATCTTGGAAAAATCCCCCCGGACCGGTCACCGTACAGCTATCCACATCCGTCGCAGACCATGTAATTGCCGCCCCGCGTCCCGAGCGAACGCTTGCGGGGCTCGCGCTGATAGAAAGCACGGGGTCACGCACAAAGACCGCCACAAATCCGGAAACGCTTGCGTCATAGGCAACATTTCCCTCTCCATCAAATATAGGATACGAACACTGAAGCGTATACGAAGTTCCTTTCGTCGGACATACGAGCGTTGAACCCACCACATTCTGACTTGGTTGAACGGTAAAACCGCCTCCGCTACAACCACCGGTCGAGGAAGCATCCCATGAAAGTGTTACGCACTGTCCTTTCCGAATCGTTACCCTGTCGGACCCTTCTGCTGAAAAATTTATCGCTGGAGCGGGGCGCCCGAAAGACCCGCCTCTTCTCCCGCTTTGTATGCGGCTCCCGCCGCCGCTGCTGGGCCCACCGCTCGGATTTCCCACCGTTCCCCATGTTCCTCGCGAGGTCACCCCGACCTGTTCTCCATATTCATTGGGTATTGTTGGAGTTCCGAAATCTATAGTCCCTTGTTCAGGATTAGATGGAGTCATGCCAACTTCTCCAAATGACCCACCAAAAGAAACTTCACATCCGCAACCGGGGTCAAAAGAAATATTATTGGAATCTGGAGCCGTCGGACCTGATTGATCTACCGATCCACGAGTATCGCCGTGATCGCCTTCGGCGTCTGTGGGGTCGGCATAAACAGTTAGCGGAACACTCAACAAAAAGAACGCAGATGCAAGCATTGCAAAAATTACCAAATTTAAATTTGTTTGATACACACAAGGGTGTTTTTTTGAAAAATTCATTTTGAAATCGTAACAAATTGTAAGACATCGCCTATTAAATACATTCCTTTTGTATACAAAATTTCATTTGGGTGCGTAACAACAAGTATCGCGCTTGCGCGAGAGGATCGCACCAATATAGCAGTAGACGCCCACAAATAATCACGCCTCGAGCCGTCATCTTTTATATCTTTTATGTAATCATCCGTCCGCACACCATTCCACTCGTCAAATGAAACAGGGTCAACCGTTTTATCAAAAATGACTGACAAACCCGGATTACGCGCTATCTCTCCCGCCCAACCATACTCCTGCCGTTCGCGCGCAAATGTTTCAAGTTCATCCGTTGAAAGTTCTTCATTTTTTTCAGAAACAAACAAATAAATCCCCGTTTTTACATTTCCGCCCGGATACGCGGATGAAAGCCACCTACATACATAGCGAGTGTCGCCGATATATCGTTTTTTCTCCGAAGAACAGTCTTCAATCGTCCAGTCGCGTGGAAAATTCATCCGTATTCCGTATTTATTTTCTATTTCCAAAAAAGCATTTTCTATTGTTACGCCGTCATCACGAAGCGGTGAAAGATATTGTGGAGCAAGTGAAATAAATATATATGCAAGAATGGCAACCCCTATTAAAACGGCGATAGAAACAGCTACGGTCATTTCTTGTTTCTTGCCCACAGATTCTTGTTGCTCTATATCAAATGAGTCTTTTTCCTCCATATCCAAAGTATACACAAATATCTATCAGCGAGATAACTAAAAATGTGGATAAAAAGAGTGGGCGCGCTCTTTACGAGCGCGCCCAAAGATGCCCCTTATAGCGCAACCGCGCCAATATTATTAAGCACATATCTGACTCCGCTCAAATCTACGTCGTCACGATATGCAATAATACGAATTCCCAAAATTGTTCCCGAAGAAGACTTGAATGCGAGAAATATATGGTTTACCTCGGTCGCAACAGGATTTTCTCCAACGTTATATACAAGATCTTTTCTTACAAACCCCGACCATGCTCGATCAAGAACATCACGATACGAAAAAGAATCAGTCTTGCCCTCCTCAACACGTGAAACATTCATATAACGATGGGCCCACATACCGGCCCTCATGAATGAACTGAATTCAAATTCCCTCTCTCCCACCCCAGATTCACCTACTGCCGTACAAAAAGAAACAACAGTAAAGGGGTCCCACGACGACTGATGCATCGAAACAATTTGCAGTGAGCAACTGAACATTTTTTCCTTGCCACCATCAATCCACAACGCCGATTTCGCGACTTTCCATCTGCGGAAGTCTACCTTAATTCCGTACTTCTGTTCAAAATTTGTCTTTATGTCGGGGGGCTGAACCCCCGGATTCGTCACGCCGGCACAGCCGACTGAAACGACAGCAATCGCGGCAAAAAGAGCCGCGACCTTCATTGCCTTCAACGTGTTCATCGCGGGCCTCCTTGCCCTCGTTAACTAGTTTAATTATATCATATTTTAATACATTTTGCAAGTTTTTTCTGTGAATAGATTGAATATGCACTGACAATGTGTATTATAAAGTACTATAATAAGGAATTATAACGAGTTACGCGCCCATCGTTCAACGGATAGGACATAAGATTGCGGATCTTAAAATTGAGGTTCGATTCCTCATGGGCGCACCACTTCGCTCCCTCGCCCAACTCGGGAGCTTCGCGGTGTCGTACACAAAAAACTATGCGAAAACGGCGGCCGGTTCCACGTCCCCGGTTTCGCACACTATTTTTAATCCTATTTTTAGTCGTGAGGAATCTCTTTTGGCACCACTTCGGTTCCGCCTCTTGTGCCAACGCGAGCACGATGTTTTTTCTCAAAATCAGTTATCTCGTTTTTATGATTCTTTATTAACATTGCATAATTCATTAAGTTTCTCGCCATCACGTCAATCATTGCCTTGGTAGCGTTGCTTTTTCTGCGCTTGGCTGCATCTTCGGCCATTCCACCGCCAACCTCTCCAACCCAGTACGCGACACTTTCGGGAGGTATAACAAACCCAAGCCACTGTAAAAAATTATACAGATTGCCAACTATATGCTGGGCTCCGTCTTCGTGACCGGTAATCACGACGCCCGCAACTTTATGATACAGTTCCGATTTGCCGGTCATAATATAAGACTCGTCAAAATGATTCATCCTTTCCATAACCCTCTGAATTAAACTAGACTGACCTCCCCACCAAACAGGAGTCCCGAAAATTAAGATATCTGTTTCGCGCAAAGCCGTCGCAATTTTCGGCCAATCATCACTTTCGCCGATTTTTTCCGTTAAGCCAACCGGCAAATTCATATTGGACAGTCGAAACTTTTCCGTTTCTACTTCGTATTCGGCAAAATGTTTTAACAATTCGTCAACAAGCTCTTCAGTATTTGAAAATTCCTCTCCGGTTTTGAGTGTGCCCAATAAAATCACCGCTTTTAATTTTTTTTCGGTCATTACATTAAATCTAATCTACGTATACAAAAAAATCAAGCCGCTGTTCCGGACAATATCAACAGGTTGCCACGCGCTTTAGCTCGCTTGATAAGAAAAGCGAAAAACCGAGGAACATTCTGACCGCTGTCACGAATTATTTTTACATATTAAATCCCGCACGCGTGCGGGATTTATTTTTTGGATGTGATGTTAATAGCCACCGTGAGTCGAGATTTTTTGCGCGCGGCGGCATTTTTTTTGATGACTCCCCGCTTTGCCGCCTTGTCTATCGCTTTATATACGCGCGGCAAAAGAGCCCGCGCTTCGTCAAATTTTTTTTCCGCCACAAGCGCCCGCGCCATTTTAATGGCCGCGCGCATTTCCCGTTTCCGCTTATCGTTAAACGATTTCTTTAGCTTGGATGAGCGGAGAACTTTTTTTGCTGATGATAGTAATGGCATATCAAAAAAATAATTTCTTATGATACAGGCAACTATAGTATTCTGTATTCATTTACACACTATCAAATAGCTCTTTATAATGCAAATGGATGGGGCGGCAAAAATACGATATACTGCATAATATGATTGCCCAGATTACCGGTATTGTCGCCCATAAAACAAGCGGAATGCTCGTCGTTGTTTCGGGCGGCATCGGATATGCCGTGCATACGCCCCAATATATTTCGCAAAAAAGCCCGCTTCAAAAAGAAATAACGCTTCTCACGCATCTCGCAGTCAGAGAAGACAGTATGGACTTGTACGGGTTTACGGAACGGGAAGAACTCGTCCTGTTTGAAAAACTTATCACGGTCTCCGGCATCGGCCCCAAATCAGCACTCGCCATATTAAATCTGGCGCCTGTTTCAAAACTGACATACGCGATTTCCACCGGAGACGCGAGCTATCTTACTTCCGTTTCGGGCATAGGGAAAAAAAGCGCCGCGAAAATCATACTTGAGTTGAAAGACACGGTGTGGGGAAGCGCCGAATCCGCGAGCGACCAGGACTTGCGCGGAGAAAAAGACGCGCTTCTCGCGCTTGTATCTTTGGGATATGGCGCCGAAGAATCTCGGGAAGCGTTGCGAAACATAAAAAACAAATCCGCCGATACGGGAAAAACGGTAAAAGAAGCGCTACAACTGCTCGGACAATAAAAAATTTCACCCCTTTCGGTTAAAAAAGCATGTCTCGCGTTCTCCGAAGTATTAAAAAAATTATTCCGCAAAAAATTTTTACCGCGCTTCAGCCGGCGTATCATTTTTTCTTATCAACAGCTGCGGCATTGCTATATCGCTTCCCCTCACGGCATCTCCGCGTTATCGGAGTTACCGGCACAAAAGGAAAAACAACCGTCACCGAACTCCTGCGCGCGATACTTGAAGCGGACGGACAAAAAATCGCGCTTTCAAATTCAATACGGCAAAAAATCGGCGCGGAGTCGCGCGACAACACTTTCAAAATGACTATGCCGGGCCGCTTTTTTACACAGCGTTTTCTGCGCGAGGCGGCCAACAAAAAATGCGCGTACGCGATTCTTGAAATAACGTCCGAGGGCGCAAAACAATTCAGAAATTTGTTTATTGACCTTGACGCTCTGGTGTTCACCAACCTTGCTCCCGAACACATAGAATCGCACGGTTCATACGAGCGATATCGGGACGCAAAGCTCTCTATCGCGCGCGCGCTTCAGAAATCAAAAAAGAAGCGGACATTCATCGTGGTAAACACCGACGACGCTGAGGCGGAAAAGTTTCTTGCAATACCGATACGAGAAAAATACCGCTATGCGCTTGCGGACGCGAAGCCCTACGAGCTCGCCCTGCGTGAACTTTCTCTCACCTATGCCGGTACGCCTATACGCGCCCGCCTTTCGGGAATATTCAACATATACAACATCCTTGCCGCCGCCGTATGCGCAACACATCTTGGCATACGCACAGATACGATAAAAAAAGCGATTGAACAATTCAAAGGAATCCCCGGAAGAATGGAATATATAGACGAGGGCCAGGATTTTACCGTAATTGTGGACTATGCCCACACGCCGGATTCTTTGAAACTCGCGTACCAAACATTCGCCGAATCAAACAAAATCTGCGTGCTCGGGGCGGCAGGCGGCGGAAGAGACGCGTGGAAGCGAAAAGTCTTCGGGTCTATCGCCAATGACTATTGTTCCCGCATTATTCTGACTAACGAAGATCCCTATGATGAAAATCCGGAAAAAATAGTGCACAATATACAGGAGGGAATTACCAAACCGATTTCTGAAACTATCATTGACCGGAGAGAAGCGATACGGAAAGCGTTCGCGGGCGCCCGCGCAAACGATGTGGTTATCATTACCGGAAAGGGAAGCGAACAATATATTATGGGACCGCGCGGAACAAAAATACCGTGGAGCGACGCGCGCGTCGCGCGGGAAGAGTTAAAAAATATACAACGCAACGCGCCAAACATAAACGGTTAAATTACTATTTTTCACTTTGCGTTTTGCGTTTTAAATTTATTTTATGGATTTATTAAAATGGTTTGTATTCGCGGCTGTCATACTTTGGATTGTGTGGTTTATGCTGGGCGGTCCGCAGAGCGGCAATATCAGCCACCCGTTTTTGCGTCCGCCCGCGCCGCTTGATAACGGCGAATTATACGGCGAGTCATTTTTTACCCCTGATGCGCCAACGGTGGGCGGAACAGCGC
>CAZKXD010000047.1:0-4725 GCA_964556765.1 uncultured Candidatus Saccharibacteria bacterium
GTATCAAATTTCTTTTTTTTGTCTATACCCACAATGTGCTTACTTTTCCACACCTCGGGTATGCTCGGTGCAAGCAGGGGCGGGAAACGCGCAATGAGTAAGCCCTATGGCGATGGCGTCCAACTCGTCATCTGTTTTTTTATCCCTATGGTTAAAGGATATAAGATGCGGAAGCATATTCATTATTTGATTTTTATTCGCTTTTCCGTATCCGGTAATTGCCACCTTGATTTGGAGTGGCGTATATTCAAAAATCCGGAGGTTGTGTTGCCCCGCGATGAATAGTATCGCGCCGCGAATCTCCGCGACACGCATTGCGGTTTTTTGGTTCGTGGTAAAAAACAATGTTTCAATCGCAAGCGTTGAGGGGCTGTATTTTTTTATGATTTTTTCCACCTCTTCCCCGACCATACGCAGTCGTTCGGGAAATGTATTTTTTGCCGATGTCCGAAAACACGAAGAATATAATAATTCCTCGCGCCCCCGCGCGTGTTTTTCAATAAGCGCGATGCCGAGCCGCTCAAATCCGGGGTCAATGGCAAGAATGCGCATACAGGCAGTCTAAGGTTATAACGTTCATAAAGTTGAAAGTTTATAAAATTGTAGAGCGCGGTTTTGCATATTTGAAACTTTTTATTTTATAACCGTATACTATTTTTCACTCCACATTGGTGTACACATTCTGTACGTCATCATTTTCTTCCAGCTTTTCAACCAATTGATTTAATTTTTCTTTTTCCGGAACGGAAAGAGATACGGTGCTTTTGGGGACCCACTTTTTGTCGGCGGCTTTTTCAAATGCCCACAGGGCCGCACCGCGTTCGGCAAGCGAAGCGCCGTAGGTTGTGAACAATATCTTTAGTTCGCCGAGCGTTCGGTTTTTATTATCCGTTAATCCCTCTATAATAAGCGCGCTTCCGCCCGGCCCGTATGCCTCATAGGAAACCTCCTCAAGCGACCCCGCCTCTTTTTCCGCCCCTTTTTTTATCGCGCGCTCAATGTTGTCGGAAGGCATATTGATTGCGCGCGCTCGTTCTATAACCGAGCGTAATCCGGGAGAGTCCTTTGAGCCGCCGGATTTTTTTGATTCAAGCGTAATCAAGCGTGAAAATTTTGAAAATATCTTGCTTTTCTTTGAATCCTCCACCGCTTTTTTGTGTTTAATTTGTGACCATTTGTTATGTCCCGACATAGAATTATGTATTACTCACGAAAATTCATAACAATTTTTCCTGCGCATTTTCCGGAAACTGCAGGCCCAAATGCCCGTATGCCGTTTTTGTCGCGACGCGTCCGCGCGGCGTTCGTTCAAGCATGCCGATCTGAATCAAATACGGTTCATATACTTCTTCAATGGTCGCGGAGTCCTCGGATGTCGCGGCGGAAAGCGTGTTTACACCCACCGGTCCGCCGTTAAATTTTTCCGCAATCGTTGAAAGAATTTTTCGGTCAGACGAAGTAAGCCCGCGGTCATCAACTTCAAGAAGCAAAAGCGCCTCGCGCACGACATCTTTTGTAAGCTCCCGATGCTTGCGCACCTGTCCAAAATCGCGGCATCGTTTAAGAAGATAATTCGCGGTGCGAGGAGTAAACCTGCTGCGGCGCGCAATTTCCTGAAGCGCCTCTGTATTAATGTTTGTTTGTAAAAGTTCCGCTGAGCGTTTCAGTATGCGTTCTATTTCATCCTCAGTATAAAACTCAAGCCGGAATATCCCACCGGAAAAACGGCTTCGCAAAGGGGAGGAGAGAAGCGCGATGCGCGTTGTCGCGGCTATTAATGTAAATACGGGAAGCTCAAGCTGTATTGTGCGCGCGGATGGGCCCTTGCCGATAATGATATCAAGGGAGCCGTTTTCCATTGCCGGATAAAGCACTTCTTCTATTGTTTTGTTCAGGCGATGGATTTCATCAATAAAAAGAATGTCGCCGGAAGAAAGATTGGTTAACAGAGAGGCGATGTCCCCGACTTTTTCAATTGCCGGTCCCGATGTGACTTTCATTTGTGAGTTTGTTTCTTGAGCAATGAGATGCGCGAGTGTTGTTTTTCCAAGTCCCGCCGGACCGTAAAAAAGAAGATGTTCGGGAGATTGTTTGCGTTCTTTGGCGGCGTCAAGAAGAATGCGGAGATTATTTTTAATTCCGTTTTGTCCGATATACTCGTCCCATTTATTGGGACGAAGCGTGGTATCTAAAAAACGATGCTCCGGGTCTTTGTTTTTGGGGGAACTTGACATATTTTATTATTTATGCTAACATATGGATGTAACGAAACGTTTTTTGACTATGCGCTCATTATATCTATGAGCGCGCATATCTTGGTAGGGTTTTTTATTCTCTAGGCTGTCGGGCCTTTCGGGCTTTAGGGCATTCCGCGTTGATACTCTGGGTGTCCGTTTCGGCGTGTATTCTGGCGTTCTCCCCAGCGTTTTGTCTGTCTTTTTTGTTTTTAACACAAAAGGATTGCCTAGAGAATAAACAACCGTACCCTAGTATATATCATTCTGTTCAAATTTTATATTTACTCTTCATCAAGCCCCACCACGCGCCCGAGCTCTGCGAGTGATGTAACGCCGCGCAGTACTTTGAGCACGCCGTCTTCGCGCATAGTAAGTATGTTTTGCGGCTCAGCGGCTTTTTGGATTTCTCGCTCGCTTGGGTTTTTTATGGTTATCGCTTCAATTGACTCGTCCATAAGAATTGCCTCAAAAACGCCGATTCTTCCTTTATAGCCGGTGTTGTGGCACTCGGGACACTTTTCTCCCTCGGCGAGCATATAGGTTTTTGGAATTTCTTTTTTATATATATCGGGCATTCCCGCAATTATGGAATCAACCGTTTTTTTCTCCGCGGCGGTTGGCGTGTGTTCTTTTTTGCACGCGACGCAGATTTTTCTTACGAGCCGCTGGGCGATCGCGACGCTTAACGCGGAACCGATGATTTTACTGTTTACGCCGAGGTCTATGAGGCGCGGTATCGTGCCGGCGGCGTTATTGGTGTGAAGGGTGGCAAGCACGAGGTGTCCCGTGAGCGCGGCATGAATAGCGGTTTTTGCGGTATCGGCATCTCTGATTTCGCCGACCATAATGACATCGGGGTCTTGCCGTAACACGGAACGAATACCCTGCGCAAACGTATATTCGCTGTCCTCATCCACTTGTGTTTGCGTTATGCCGGGGAGATGATATTCAATCGGGTCTTCAATGGTGATTATTTTTATTTCCGGTGTTTTTATTTTTCGCAAGAACGCGTACAGCGCGGTTGTTTTTCCGGAACCGGTCGGCCCCGTATTGAGCACCAAACCGTTCGGTTTTTGTATTTCTTTTTCAAGAATGACAAGCAGTCGCGGCTCTATTCCCAGATTTTCAAATGCGATTGAAAGTGTTTTTGGATTTAAGAGACGCAGAACGATTGATTCTCCGTACGCGCCCGGAATAACGGAGGTTCTGATTTCAATATCGTTATCTTTGATTTTAATACTGAAACGTCCGTCCTGCGCCTCGTCTTTAACGTTTAATTTAAGTCCGGAGAGAAGTTTGATTCGTGAATTTAACAGCGTATATATTTTATAATCAATAAACAGCAAATCCTGAAGTACGCCATCCAGTCGGAGGCGCAATTTGACCGATTTTTCTTCCGGCTCTATGTGTATATCGGACGCTTCTGTCGCCATGCCGCCCGCGATAAGTATTTCAAGAATGTTGGACACATGATATTTCTTGCTTGTGCCGAGCGCTTCGGTGACGAGCGCGCGCACGTCTTCTATTGAACCGAGCGCCTCAATAAATGTTGAGAGTTTTATATTTGATATTTCCAATACCCCCGCTTCTGTTTCTTCGGCGAACGATATTTCTTTGTATTGTTCAAATGCCCGTTCCAAACTGTGCCGTGAGACAAGGTGCGGCTGGGGTTCGTATCCTCGTTCTTTCAAACCGCGCAACGCCATTTGCGTTTCTTCTTTATCCGGAGAGGTAAGCGCCACAAATATCTTTTTTCCGATAAGTTTAAATCCGGCGATGCGCGCTTTCCGCGCGTCTCCTTCGGGGATAAGACGAAGCGCGTCAGTGTTTATGGGAACGGTAGAAAGATCAATATGAGGTATGCCATATTTTTGCGAAAGGATTTTAACAACATTTTCTTCTTCAGAAAGCCGAAGCGCTTCAAGTTGTTTTTTTTGCTTATCTTCGTCAAATATAATCATATCCTTAAGTATATAGGATTTATGCGTTCTGATATATAGAGAATATGTGTATCGCAAAGACGGGCAAGGGGGTCATACTCACAATGCACGCGTTTCGCGCGCTACGCGCCCGCCCGCTCTGCTCGTCCTCATTCGCGCCCTATATACGCCTTATTCATCATAAACATCGACACTCATTCGTCCTGCGCAAGGCATTTTTCGTATGACCCCTTGCCGGTCTCTAAACACTACGGGCACTTGACTTTCGCTTATTTTTTTGATATAATTAAAATAGAAAATGCATCGGATTGGCCGATGCGTTGTGTTGACACGGAGGTTCAAGATGACGAGAAAAATTCTTTTTTCGTTTTTTCTCATCGGCGCGCTGTCGGCATGCCAGACGAGTAGCTTGGGGAACAATCAGATTCTCGGCACTCTCGCGGGTGCCGGGCTCGGTGGGTTCCTCGGTTCCATGACTGGTGGTCGTGGGACGCAGGGGCAGCTAATTGGGGTTGCCGCTGGGACGCTCGCCGGCGCGTGGCTCGGCG
>CAZKXD010000047.1:4867-5295 GCA_964556765.1 uncultured Candidatus Saccharibacteria bacterium
TGCGCGTTCTTCGCGCCCGTCGGGGCTCCGCCCATCGCTTACGACGGGCGGAACACGACGACCCTCGCCGTGCCGGTCGCCGAGGGGCGAACGGCAGATGGGCGGGTGTGCCGCAAGGTACACTCGCACACCTATTTCGTGGGGCCTTCGAGTTCCACGGAAAACAAAAAGACCGTGGTGGAAACCACGGCGTGCCAGAGTCCGGACGGGACCTGGCGCGTTGTCCCCGACGGGCGATGAAGTCGCCCGTCAAACACGGAGGAAAAAAAATGAGGAAATTTCTTTCGATCGCGGCGGCGGTTCTGCTTGCCGTCGCGACCGTGATGCCGCCGGCTCCCGCAAGCGCGGGGCCGCGGGGCAACGCCGCCATCGTTCTCGGTGTTATCGTCCTCGGGGCAATGGCGCTCGGCGCACAGCAGGCGCCGGGC
>CAZKXD010000047.1:5305-6014 GCA_964556765.1 uncultured Candidatus Saccharibacteria bacterium
TGGTCGATTCGCTCTCGGATTCGCGAAACAAGGTTTGTCCGAGGCAGGGTTCACCGGAATCGGTGGTATCTTGCCAGATGGATTTTCTCGCCGCATCAATGGTCGCGGCGAGTGTAGAGATGACCCTGTCAATGGCGGTACTTTACGCCAATGTAGACAGGGGCGCCGAAAAAATGGCGGAGAAACTTGTCATCGGCTTTGCCGAGCTGGACAAGAGGCTCCGCATTCTCAAGAAGTACGGCTACTGAGAGAGGAGGAGGAGATGAGGAAATTTCTTTCGATCGCGGCGGCGGTTCTGCTTGCCGTCGCGATCGTGATGCCGCCGGCTCCCGCAAGCGCGGGGCCGAGGGGCAACGCCGCCATCGTCCTCGGGATTGTCGTTCTCGGGGCAATGGCGCTCGGCGCACAGCAGTCGCCGGGCCAGTACTATTTGCCGCCAGTCGGCGGCACGGTATACGTTCCGTACGCGCAGTGCGAAGCGTACGGAAGGTACTCTGCCGCCCGCGCCGACTGCCTTGGCGCGGTGACGCAGTGGAGGGGGGCCGTGGAGGCGGAAAATCAATGCCGCGTCCATGGCCGGTGGTCGCCGTTCTGCGACCGCCGATAAACATTTGCCCAAGACCGACGGGAAAACGGTCTTTGGGCGAAAACTCAAGGCGCGGGTCCAATCTTGGATACCGCGTCTTTCTTTTTCAATTGTCGCTCCGTG
>CAZKXD010000048.1:0-5360 GCA_964556765.1 uncultured Candidatus Saccharibacteria bacterium
CTCCGACTATAGTAAGCGGTTTTTTCTCGCTCTTTTGTTTCAAAAATTTTCCGATAACAAGCGCGTACGGGCCTTCGGGGTCTTGCCCCGAACCATACACGTTGAAATAACGCAATGAAACTGTGGGAAGCCCGTAGACAACGCTCCATACCTTGCAATACAACTCACCGATATATTTTTGAAGTCCGTACGGACTTTTGGGGTCCGCCGCCATATCTTCACGAAGCGGCAAAACCGGCTGGTCTCCGTATGCGGAGCTTGACGCGGAATATATAACTCTTTTCACGCCGCTTTCGCGCGCCGCGCAGAGCACATTCACCGTGCCGCCGACATTCACTTCATTCGTTTCTCGCGGATGTTCTATGGAGTACTGCACGCGCGGAAGCGCCGCCAAATGAAATACATACCGCGCGCCGCGCATAATTTTAAGTAACGCGCCATAATCGCGAATATCAACCTTGTGAAATGCCGCTTTTTTGTCCACACGCTCGCGTTTCCCCGCGCACAAATTATCCACGACATGCACTTTAAATCCCTGACTCAAAAGAGCGCGAACAATATGCGACCCGATAAACCCCGCGCCGCCGGTTACGACCACTTTCATTTTTTTTGTGTTTAGATTCATTGCTATGTCCGATACCAGCAAATCGTTTTGACTGATGGAATCGTAATAAAATGTAAAACTAAAAACGCAAAGTGCAAAATAACAGTGTAAAATTAAAAATATTTTAAATTTTTAGTTGTTATTTTGCGTTTTGCATTTTACATTTTGAGTTTTCTCTTGAGTTTCTCCGCCATAAACACATCGGTTCTCTCCCTTGATTCAGACGTAAATCCTCCCACGTGAGGAACAATAATCACATTGCGATTCGTTTTCGCGTACTCTACGAGCGGATAATTTTCAAATCCTTTGTGAAAATTAAGCTCGCCCGCCAACACATCAGCGCCATATCCGCCAATTTTTTGCGTTTTGAGAGCCGTGAGAAGCGCGCCTTCATCAACAATTTCTCCGCGAGAGGTGTTGATAAGATATGCCGTCGGTTTCATTTTTTTAAACACATCGGCGGAAAACATATGTTTTGTTTCCGGCAAAAGATGCACGTGAATTGACACCGCGTCGCTTTCCGCAAGCAATTCGTCAAACGAAACCCCTCTCCCCAAACTATTGGCATCGGATGTCGATAGTTTGATATGGGGGTCATGATACAGCACATTCATACCGAACGCCTTGCCGTATCGCGCCATCCATTTTCCAAGCCGCCCCATACCGACAATACCGAGAGTTTTTTCATACGCATTATGTCCGAGAAAACTATTTCTGTCCCAGTGGTATTGCTTCACATCGTCAAACGCCCACGGCGTAAGGCGAAACAAATCAATCATAAGGCCAAACGCGAGCTCCGCGGTGCCCGTTATCGTGTCTAAAAATGCCGTCTCGCCGCGAAGGGATAGCACCTCAATCCCCTTTTGTTTCGCATATTCAACATCAATATGGTCAAGTCCGGTTGTCGCCGTCACAATATATTTTAATTTTTTTGCGGAATCCAGTATGTCTTTATGAAAATTAAGTCCGAGCGCGATGACCGCAATATCATAATCGGCAACAATGCTTTTCAAATCATCTTGCGTAAGTCCGTCCTTATAATCAACCGTTCCCAGTTCACTTAACGCGCTTCTGGCGATTACAGGATAAATTTTCCCAACCGTATTTAAAATGTTCATATGATTTTGGGGATTTTTATAATAATAAGACGGGCGACGCCCTTGCATATATGTTGATGCGGTTGCCCCGCCGGAATGTAAAGCCAATCACCGGACTGTAATACGGATTCTTCTCCGCCACGAATTGTTTTTGCTTTCACCTCCCGCTTGTCTTCCGTACCATCGGCATTTTTCTTAAACCACGGATCAACCATTTCTCCTCCATAAATAAATTTGACTTCGCCCTCAAGACAGTGCCACAAATCCGCTTCGTGCATATGAGCCTCGGCGTCATTCGCCACCTCTTTGTCTTCCAAGATATTAAACGGCAATTTGTGTTCAGCCGCAAATGTCTTTAGGGGTTCTAATAATCTCTTTCCTTGCGCCGCTTCTGTCGCAAGAGTCTTTTCAATCAAAGACTTCCCCACAAAAATGTTTTTAGACATATATATTGTAACCATATAAAACTTATAAAAGTACTGTTCTTTATAATATAACATAAATCTCATAAAAAGCGCGCCACACCGGCGCGCTCAAAATACTATAATACGTGGTTATTTGGACGATTCCCGCTCCGGAAAAAATCGCGTTGAGAGCAATTTCCACACCTTGTTGTCCACAAGCATAATGGCGACGGGCCAAAGCGCAATCCCAACACACTTACCGAGCGTAAACGATTCTCCATAAAACATCACGCCGACAATTGCCGCGGTTATGAGGTACGTACCCGGCATAATAACCGTCTTTAAAACAATCGTTCCTCCCCCTTGAAACGCAAGCAGTTTAAAACTAATCATACCGGCTACGACAAACGCCGTCGCAAGCGCGCCCAGAGCAAACGAGCGAGAAGCATCCACAATAATGCCGTCGGAAAATGCGGTAATCGCCACAAATCCAATCGCGGCAAAGAAAACAGTAGACATACCAACCCAGAAGTTATTCGTCCAAGAATTTAATTTCACGCTTGATGCGCGCGAGAGCATCTCATTAATTGCGTTTGCAAAACTAACGCCGAGAACAAGCCACATCCACGCGGGCAAAGAAAGAAGCATCGCGGCATTTGGAAAATCGAGCATTGCCCACATAGAAGTAAGAAACACGCCGATACCAACCCAGTGCCTGAAACCAAGCGCGTCTCCCCAAATAAGCCGACCGGCAATCGCGCCGGGAATAATGGAAGCGGTTATCAAAAGCGTGCGAACGCCGAGTTCCGCCCCGAGCGTGAAGGTATAAATTGACAAGACCGTGCCAAAAATTCCCGCAAAAAATCCAAAAAGAATCGCCCATAAAATGGAGCGCGCGTCCGGTATAAGCTCCGGGGCTTTTTCCGGATTGCGCAAACGCATCACGATAAAACCCACAAAACCGGACGCCGATTGAATTGAGCCGATAATAATCGCAGCGATACATCCCATTTCAACCGTTCCCATCGTAACACCAACCAACTTCTGTAAAATGGCGTTAATGGTCTTTGAAAAGCCTTCCAGAACAGCCCAAATTTTCCACATTTGAGTCTTCCTTTCCTCTCTGTATATTTTGCCTCATCTAAAATAAAACTATATATATATAAATGTTTGTCAAGGTCACATAAAAAATGCCCGTGCGGGCAAAAATTAGTCAATCTATTTTACTTTTGTCGGCGCCGCATAAAAAACTCCGCCAAATCAAAATCAATCGGTTTGTTTATATCAACCGAGCGTTCTTCCGGCATAACATACGCGCGGGAAATTTTGCCAAACAAATCACCTTGTTGTATGTATTCGGTTTTTGTGAGATAAATCGCGCAGTTTCTTTTGTACATTTTTGTCAAATCCTGCCGCCGCGCCGACGTAGCCCCTTCCTCTTCAAAATAGTGCACAATGATTCCGCTTTCTATTTTTTTCATTTTTTGGGGGGAAAAATCTTCCAACTCTTTCATACTCATCACCGAGTCGGCATCCGTATCAACGGCGATTTTTATTGACTCATCAATGTCTTCGCTTGTCCGCAGGGGCGAGGTCGGCTGAAGAATCATTATGTAATCGTATTCTTCGCCAAAATCATCTTTCAGTTTCTGAATCGCGTGTTGAACAACTTCCATTGAAGTGCTTTTATCCTGTGCCAACTCTTCCGGACGCATAAAGGGAATATCCGCGCCATATTTTTTTGAAATTTCCGCGATTTCCGCGTCGTCCGTTGAAACAATGTACCGCGTCAAATACCTGCTTCCGCACGCCGCCTCAATGGTATAGGCAATAAGCGGTTTCCCGCACAGCTCTTTTATATTTTTCCGCGGTATGCCTTTTGAGCCGCCGCGCGCGGTAATAATGCCAAGAATTTTTTTGCTTTTGTACATAGTATAGCTTCGCTAGCTTTTAGCTTCGTTAGCTTCACTAGGATTAAGTTTCTTAATCATAACGTTTAACATTTTCATAACCTCTTCAAGCAAAGAATCAATTTTTTGGTAGTCTAGGTTTTTTGTTTTTTGTAGTTGTTTTGCAACTATAATTTGTGTTTCCAATTCAGCGCCAGATCCAAACGCAATCCGTAAAAACTGAACAAAATCTTTCTTTGTGCCACGCATGCGTCCCTCTGCTATATTTGACGCGATAGAAACAGCTGCCCTCCTCATTTGGGATGTCAGTCCATATATTTCTTCCTTTGGAAAACTTTCGGTCAAGTCATATACAGCAACAACCAGTTTAACTGACTTTTGCCATACAATTAACTCTTTATATCCGAATATAACTTTTTCGTCCATGATATCTAAAAGCTACTGAAGCTAGTGAAGCTAAAAGCTATTTTTACGTTTGATTGCCTCAATCAACTGCCGCGCCCCTTCCTCAACGGTCACCGTATCCGTGTGAATGACGACATCGGGATTTTCCGGCTTCTCATACGGAACCGACGCCTGTGTACCGATAAAATTTTTAATTTCACCCGTGCGCGCCCGCCGATACAAACCTTTTACGTCGCGCGCCTCACATACCGAAAACGGACAATCTATAAACACTTCATAAAAATGTTCTCCGACAATCTCCCGCGCCCATTCTCTGCAAGAACGTGACGGAGAAATCGTGGACACAATCACGATATCATACTGCACAGACCTCTCTCTCGCGATTTCGGCAACAATGCGTACGTTTTTTTGTATATCCTCGCGAGTAAACCCAAGATGCGACGTAATCGTCCGGCGCACTTCATCGCCGTCAAGTATATCCACACGCAAATCGCGCTCTACAAGATTTTTTTTAAGCGTTTCCGCAAGGGTCGTTTTTCCCGAACCGCTTAAGCCGGTAAACCACAAAACAACGCTCATATTGTATTATGTATCATAAAATCGTTTTTGCGTATATAAATCAACGGAGCGCAAGGTGTCGGCGATATGTTTACTGGTATCTTTTTTATAATACAAATCACTGCGCGGGTATACGCCGACTTTTATTTGCTCACGAATCGCATTTTTAATGCGCGCATTGTCAAACGGAACATCAACAACATTTTCCGCGCGCGTGCGCCCATTTTGTCGATTTCCCACGTTCACCACGGGAACTCCGATATATGAACATTCTTTTATGCCAACGGAAGAGTTGCCGACCAAGCACGCCGTTTTTTGCAAAAGCGCAATATAATCATCGGTCGGAAGGTATTTGTGAAATCGTATATGTCGAGGATTGTGC
>CAZKXD010000048.1:5370-5991 GCA_964556765.1 uncultured Candidatus Saccharibacteria bacterium
TCCGTTCCCGCGTCCACGTTTGGCCAAAACCAAAGAGTTTGAATATGAAGTTCTTGAATCGCCCATAAAAGAATTTCCGTATTTTTTCTGTTCGGCTCCGTGGTAACGGGATGTTTCATCACCATAAGATACGGCTTATCAATATCAATGGGATCGCCGACGCCGAGATAATTTATCAATTTTTTACGCGCCTTAAATTTTTTGCTCGCAATATATTCAACCGAGGGACATCCCGCATTAAATACATAGCGGGGATTTTCTCCCATTCGGATAACGCGGTCGCGCGCTTCATCATTCGTCGTGAAATGAATATGCGAAAGCTTCGTCACGGCATGCCGCACCGACTCGTCAATCGTCCCCGTGACATCTCCGCCCTCAATGTGCGCAATCGGGATATTCAGATACGATGCCGCGATCGCTGGAGAAAGCGTTTCATATCTATCCCCGCGTATCACCACGATGTCCGGCTTAAGATTATCAAAAACCGTTGCGAACTCCGAAACGCCGATGCCGGCGGTCTTTGCCATCGCGACATGCGAGCCCCCCGCGAATGTCATGGTGATTTTTGCGTCATACGAAAAACCATCTTCTGTAAGGACAGAGGTTATGTCCCCATATTCG
>CAZKXD010000049.1:0-4138 GCA_964556765.1 uncultured Candidatus Saccharibacteria bacterium
TTTTTGCACTCGTCGGTTTTTTCCCGTTCACGACAACTTCTATTTCATCGGCATTTTTGATAACGTGATGATTCGTGACGATGTATCCTCGCTGGTCAACAATGAATCCAGAACCGAGCCCGAGCGGATTCTTTTGCTTTTCTGATTTTTTTTTCTCCGGTTTGGGAAAAAATTTTCGTAGGGGAGAATCGGGAGGAAGCATATTGGACATATTTTGTTCCGCGGCATCGCCCGCGCGCGTTGAGAATGTCTGGATTTGGACAATCGCAGGCAGGGATTTCGCGATAATCGGCGAAAAACTCTCGGGGGCATCGTGGGCGTATGCAAACGACGCGATGGTTCCTGCGGACAAAAAAAACAAAAAAACGGCGTTTTTGAACAATCTCATTGAATGACCCTCGCGTTTGTGTATGAACAATGGCTCTAATTTCCATCGTATACAATTTTTTTACTGCAAGTCAACCTTCGTAGCGGCGAAAACAGCATAAGGACGATTAAACGAATATCTCTCGCGTCGCTGTTGACAGCGGTACACCCTTTCTGTAGAAATAGGTAAGAAGCACAATTCTGCAAAAATGAGGTGTTTTATGGGCGGGTTGCTTTCCACTCCGTTTGCACTTTTACAAAAGAAAGACCCGGATAGGTATCACTACCTTCTGTGGTTTAAATTCGTCCTCCTGAATATGTTTTTTTTGGTCATTACGACGGTGGCTTATTTTGAAGGATGGGTTGACAAAGTCTTCGGGAAAGACCCGAAACTCTCATGGTTGTTATCCTTGACCACGTTTGATGTCCAGACATCATACATTCTGCTTATGAGTATCGTTTTTTTGTTTGGATGGGGTCTGTCGGTATATTGGGCATTTTTAACCAGCAGAGAAATTAATTTCCTCAAAATGGATACTCCGCCGGAGTTCTCTCGTGTCGCCGAATATCTTGGACAAATTGATGGAGCGGAAAGCATCAGTCGCCACGATTCATACGAATCGTTACGAGAGAAGTGGTTTACTCGTCTCTCGGTTATCGGAAACCTTTCGGGGGCGCTGGTGCTTATGGGGTTGTTTGGCACCGTTATCGGTTTTATTATCGCGCTCAGTGGGGTGCGCCCCGATGCGGCAAATGACATTGCTTCGATGAAACCAATGATTGCTGCGCTTATCAGCGGAATGAGCGTTGCGCTGTATACCACGATAGCAGGAACATTTCTTGGCGGTTTTTGGTTGAAATGGAATTATCGCATTATACAAGTCGGCTCAAGCGATTTTCTGACTTTACTTAGGGAGCTCGGAGAGCGCCGCGGAAAACAAGAAAAGAAACAAGAGGCGGAAGAAACAAATACGGATACATCTGTTCCGACAGAAGGAGCATAAATAATGTTTATTTCGTCGCGTTCCCAGCCGGAAAACGAAGAAAATGAAAATAATGTTGCATGGCAAGATGCCTATATGCTTGCGCTTCTTGGTTTTGTTGCTATTGTTTTTTTGCTGTTACCGTTTCTGAACGAACCATCAAAGAAATCAAAAGACGATATTATTCCGCCGGGAAGCGTCATTATTGAAATTTTTTGGCGGGATGATGTGGACGTTGATGTTGACCTTTGGGTGCAAGCGCCCGGAGATGTGTCCGTCGGGTATTCAAACAAAGGCGGTGTCATTTTCAATTTGTTGCGGGATGACCTCGGCACGCAGGCCGATGTGACTAACAGAAACGCAGAAATTGCATATAGTAGAGGCATTGTGCCGGGAGAATATACGGTAAATCTACACTTATATAGAAATGCCCCGCAGATATTTCCCATTCTTGTGAAAACGGTATTAAGCATTAAGCCACCTGAAAGCTCTGCGGCGATACAACACTTTAGCCGCGACGTATCGCTACACTATGACGGCGAGGAAGTGACCGCATTTCGTTTTTCTCTTACCGCAGAAGGGACGCTTATTGCCGGAAGCGTCCACAGACTGTTTAGGCCGCTTCGATCGGCGACATTTAGTCCGCCGACGGGAAATTCACTTGATAATCGATAGGGCGCGGAAGGAGGCATCGCCATGGAAACCCTGACATTTCTTATTCTTATTTTTGCCGGTCTTGTTTTTGGACTTGCGATTCTGGCAGTATGGTCTCCGCGGAAACCGTGGGTAAAATTTTTGAGCATTGCTCTTTTGAGCGCCACCATTGTCATTGGATATGTCGGGCTTGCCGATTTGTTAAGTCGCCCCAAACCGATCAGCCTTGAATGGGTGCGCGCTTCCGCGAAAGAGGCTGTCGTACTTGGAGGCGTAATTAAAGAAAATGAAGGAATTTACCTTCTTCTTGAATTGCCGGAATTTCCGGAGCCGCGGTATTACAAATTGCCGTGGAGCCGCGACCTCGCCGAGCAGTTTCAGGAAGCAATGCGAGAAAGCCGCCGAAGCGGTGTCCCGACGCGCTTGAGGGACCCATTTGAACCGAGCTGGGATGACCGAGAAAAGAAATTCTACGCGCCGCCGCAGCCTGCCGCTCCACCCAAAGAGCAGCAGAGAAATACCCCGCAGTTATTTGAGGATTTGGAAAAAGAAAACAAGAATAGGCAGTTATAATTTTTTGAAGCGTTATGGGTCCGTGTTACCCGTATAAACCCGTTGTGCGCTACGCCGGCGGGTTTTTTAATATGTAATATATATGTTCCGCCGGTGGTTTTTATATATATATTGTGGTAAGCTCCAAAAAGAAGATGCGGCGGAGGAGTTGATATGGGGAAAATTGGCGTATTGCGTATTGCGCTTGGCGTTTCTTTATCGATTCTTTTTGTTTCATTGCTTGCGCGCGCGGACGGCGGCGGACTGGAAACGGCGCTTACATTCTATAAAGAATATTCTTTGTCAGGAGCAAGTGTTGAACAGTGCAGACCCATTTTGGAAAAAGAATTTGCGGAAGCGGCCAACGGAAATTCTGTGTATGGAGATAATGATCCTCCGTTTACGAGAGAAGAGTTGAGCGCGCGGCTCGCGTGCCTTGATGTCCATTCCATGTTTTTGACTTCCGATGATATGGGAAGAATGACAGAAAAATTCCGTGGAAATTTTGGCGGTATCGGCGCGAATTTAAAAAGTGATACAAACGAGGACACGGTGATTATTGATGGAGTTACCGCCGGTGGCGCCGCCGAACGCGCCGGTGTGCGAGCGGGCGATGTGTTGTTGCGCGCTCGTCATTCTGAATCATCGGAGGAAATGGAAATAAAGAATGTTGCGGATGCAGTCAGTGTATTGCGCGGGGAAGTGGGGAGCGTGGTATCGGTGCGCATCGCTCGCGGAGAGGAGGAACTCGTCTTTTCAATAATCAGGGAAAAAATTAAAATTCCCACGGTTTATCCTAAAAAAATTTCTTCCGAGGTTGGATATATCCAAGTTACGGAACATAGTGATGAAACCGCGGATGATTTTGAGGAGGCGCTTCAAGCGCTCAAAAATGAACAAGGGCAGACTCGCGTAATTGTTGATATGCGTGACAACCTCGGCGGCAGCTTGTCTTCTCCATTGGAAATGCTTTTTTACTTCAACGATAATCCACACGATATCGCGCTCACGATACGGGAGCGTTCTACTCAAGAAGTAAAGACCGTCGGGTCGCTTGTGGGGACATTCGTGTATCCAAAGACGCTTGAGAAAAAAAGTCCGGGCAAGTTTAAGGATTACATTGTTGTCATTCTGATTAACAAGAACAGCGCGTCGGCGTCGGAAGTTTTTGCGGGCACTATGCAGGATTGGGGATCTTTTAATGGCAGGTTCGCCACTGTTGGCACCACCTCATTCGGGAAGGGGGTTGGACAAGGTTTTTTTGGACTTCCCGGCGGCATGGGCTTTAAGCTGACCACATTTGAATTTTTGGTGGGGAACGCAAAGCAGGTCATTCAATCCGTGGGAGTGGTCCCATACCTGAACGTTGAGGATTCAAGGACCTCGGCGGAAGATACGACAACGGAAAAAGACGGACAATTTATTGTAGCGCATGAATTTATCAAATTATTGTAAAAAATAGCAAAGGAGGCGCGCGCCTCCTTTTTTGTGTATGTAAGAAAAAACCGACAGAGTCGGTCTTTTTGTTTTTTGTGATGCTCGTTCGTTATAATTTCCCGGCGCGCTTTAGCGCGCGAATGAGG
>CAZKXD010000049.1:4148-5974 GCA_964556765.1 uncultured Candidatus Saccharibacteria bacterium
CCGCCGCAACGCGGGAAAAAAGAAAGACTCAAAAATTCGTCCAATTCTTTAAGCACTCGCTTTCTTCCAAATTTGGAAAAAAGAATACTCGCGTACATGCCGTCGCTGATGGTGTGAAAGAGCTCGCGCATTTCCCGCGGGTCAGTGTTTCTCTCGGCGGAACCGATTGTTTCCACTCCAAACAGCAACACATCGATTTTATTTGCGCAGTTTCCAACCTTTTTCATATTCCAAAACGGCGAGGTGTGATAGGGGAAGCGGCTTAGGAATACGACGGGACCGAATTCTTTAAAAAGTTTTTCCTCGTGCTCCGCTTCTATTGTTTTTGTGTTATATCGCGCTGCTGTTTTTGTATAGTCGCACTCCACGAACCCCCTATTTGATTGAATGCCGAGAAATTCCAGTAATTCTTTTTCAAGCGCCATAAGCGTTGCAATGTCTCCCGGAGTTTCAAATTCAAACATGGGAAAAATCAGGTCATGTCTGCCGGGAATCGGGTTTGGCTCTTCTCGGAAACTGGTGCTGACACAGAAATACCCGGGAACATGGGGTTTCGTGAGAAGTTCATATTCAAGCCACATCTGTCCCGTTTGCGGAAGCGGCCAGACATTTCCCGCGTACATAAACATACCGATAGTCCGCGGGTCTTCGCACGCCGCTAAAATAGAAAGACGGCTTTGCGTGGGGACCGATATTAATCCTTTTTTCCCTCGAAAAAAATCACGCAACATCTGCTCCGCCGCATCAAATTCTTTTGGGTCAACGAGCTTTTTTTTCACGCGCCGCTCCTTCGTAAGGGGTCATCTAATCTTTATATATAGCACAACAAAGCGCTCAATGCTACTGTATGTACTCATCTCGTACACTTTTTCTTTTTACTTTCAATTTGATACACTCTTTCCAATGGAACAGTCTAATAAGAAACTTTCATTGAAAGAACAATTTACAAAAAACGCACAATGGTACGTGCTCGGCGCGCTTTTTTTCGCCAATCTTTTTATATGGAACGCCATTTTTGCCGAATCGCGAAGCGGCATTCTCACCGTCGCTTTTTTGGATGTGGGACAAGGAGACGCGATTTTTATTGAAGCTCCAAACGGAAATCAGATGCTTATAGACGGCGGCATTGGCTCTGTCGTATTGCGGCAACTTGGCGCCGTAATGCCGTTTTATGACAAAACCATTGATATTGTAATGGCGACACACCCCGACCAAGATCATATCAGCGGACTGCTTGATGTTCTGGAGAGATACAAAGTGGATTTTGTCATGGAGCCGGGGGCGGAGTCGGAAACAGCGGTTTATAAAGAGTTTGAAAAATTGATTGATGAAAAACAAATCAAAAAAATCCTCGCGCGACGAGGAATGAAGTTGGTATTGAGTGACGATGCATATATACTGATTCTTTTTCCGGACAGAGATGTCTCAAAAATGGATACCAACGACGCTTCAATCGTGGCGAAACTGGTTTATGGCGAGACGTCTTTTCTTTTTACCGGCGATTCACCTCAAAAAATTGAAAACTTTCTGACCTCGATTGATGGTGCCGCGCTTCGCTCCGACGTGCTGAAGGTCGGGCACCACGGTTCCAAAACATCAAGCTCCGATGTGTTTATCGGTTTTGTTTCTCCCGCGATTTCGGTTATTTCAGCGGGGAAAGACAATCGTTATGGACATCCGCATTCGGAAGTGCTTGAACGGCTCACGCGTTTTGGCAGTGCGATTGTGCGTACGGACGAGGCGGGCGTTCTTATTTTTAAAACAGACGGAAATATCATATATACTCCATAATTATATACGCGTGGATGTGGTATACTGTATCACAA
>CAZKXD010000050.1:0-5889 GCA_964556765.1 uncultured Candidatus Saccharibacteria bacterium
GCTTGAGCCGCGGCGCACCAGAGCGGATACCGCACAAGCGAAAAAACTTCTCGGGTGGAAGCCGGAGATTGGTCTTTCGCGGGGGATAGCGGAGCTCGTTTCCGAACTACAAGTATAAATTATACATACAGGCGCGTCGTTTTTTTAACCGCCTCCGCTAGAGAAAATTCTTCTTTTAGTTTTTCAGAAAGCGCCTTCCCATATTGCGCGCTCGTACCCGGTTTCTCAAGAAGTTCTCGCGTCGCATCGGCAATCGCGCGGCTGTCTTTCGGCGGCACCAGCATTCCGGTTTTTTTATGCGCAATGATTTCCGGTATTCCTCCGACCGCGCTCGCTACGACCGGAAGTTCAGCGCGCCCCGCCTCAAGGAGCGTATACGGCAATGCTTCGGAAACCGATGGCATAAGCAGAACATCAAACGCGGAGAGATACGAAGTGGCGGGATATAGTGCTCCCGCCAAAAATACATACGGTTCCAGTTTTTCTTTTTTAATCAAGTATTCCAGATTTTTCCGTTCCTCTCCTTCTCCGATAATGATATATCGTATATTGTAATTTTCTTTCACAAGCATTCCGATTGCTTCTATCGCGTATCGCAATCCTTTTATTGTATGAAGCTCTGCAACCGATCCGATCCACCGCGCGTCAGGATGCGGCGGCGGTAAAACACGTTTTGAAATCAGCGCGGCGCGCGCCTCTTCTTTTGTATTTTTTGGGAAAGCCGTTGCAATGCCGTTTTGTATGTGAACTATTTTTTTTGAAATAAACGGAAGAAACGATATTTGTTTTTTTGTTTTCTGCGAAACGGCGATTGTCGTATGTGAAAGCAATATCGTAAGCCATGAAAAAAAATAAATAATGATTTTTTGCCACAAGGGGCGTATTTCGTTAAACGCCCATCCGTGCGCCGTGAATATAACTTTTGACCTTTGACCTTTGACCTTTGACAAATTATAAAGGCGGGTGGCGAGGGCGCCGATGCCGCCGGCCTTTGAGCTGTTGAGATGAACAACGTCAGGTTGTTCTTTCCGCAAAATGGTAAAGAGTGAAAAGAATGTTTTTATGTCGTTCCAGACCAGTATATCTCTGCCAAAATACGGCAGGGCAATTACCCGAATCCCTTTTGAATTTAAATTTTCTTTGAGCAACCCCTCGCCGCCTAAAATAACCGCAACCTCAAACTGCTCTTTGGAAAGAGATGTTGCTAAGTCATATACATATCGCTGCGCCCCACCGAAGTTGGATTTTGTGATGACGTATAGAATTTTTTTCTTTGTTTCCATATGTTAAAAATGTGGGCGCGGCGCGGAGGGGGGTCGGGGGAACACGTGTTCCCCCGTGGAGGAAGGCAGCGAGCGAGTATGCGAGCGAGCGTCGGAAAACCGTGGGTTTCCGAGGACGCTCGCTCCACCGAAGTTGGATTTAGTGATGACGTATAGAATTTTTTTCTTTGTTTTCATAACATTCTATATAACTTGTGTGGGGTGGTATTTGTTATACTATAGTATAAACCGAATACTCGGATTATTATCATGTTTTTACGCAGACGGCGCATCGCCGTGTTATTAATAGGGGATATAGTGCTTTTTTGTCTCGCGCTCGCGGTTACGGTGGCAATCAGCTTTCCTTTGTTTGCAAACAAGGGCGTTTTCAGCGAACACTTTATTCCGTTTTCTTTTTTAATTCCGGTATGGATTCTTGTTTTTTTTATCGCCGGATTATATGACAAAGAAACGCTGTTCTTCAGAAAGAAATTGCCGACGGTGCTTTTTAACGCGCAAATTATAAACAGCGGCATCGGCATTGCGTTTTTTTATCTTGCTCCCATTTTTTCAATTACGCCGCGAACAAATCTTTTTATCTATCTGGGCATTTCTTTTTTGCTTATATTATTGTGGCGCGTGTATGGAGCCGCCGCGTGGAAAAGCGGCAAAAAACAGAAAGCGCTTTTTATGGGAAGCGGAAAAGATTTTGAAGAGCTTGTGCGCGAAATTGAAAACAATGACCAATACAACATAGAAGTTGTCCGCGCGATTGACATACAAAAAATTTCATATGAGCGCGCTTTATCGCTTGACGGCCTTACGGACGAAATACCGACGAAAGGCATTTCTCTTGTGGTTGTTGATATGCACAATCCGTCTTTGGAAACTATTATGCCGCGATTATATAATTTTCTTTTTTCGCAAGTTCGTTTTTTAGATATGCATACGGTATATGAAGAGGTATTTCAAAAAATTCCGCTGTCGCTTATCCATTATACATGGTTTTTGGAAAACGTTTCATTTTCATCTCGCGTTATATATGACACATTCAAACGAAGTATGGATATCGTCGCGGGATTTCTTCTCGGCGTTATTTCGCTCGTATGCTATCCGTTTGTGTACGTTATGATTAAACTTGACGATGGAGGAAAAGTTTTTATTTTACAGCGGCGTATCGGGAAAAACAATCAAACGGTAAAACTTCTGAAATTTCGCACTATGGACTTTGACGACGAAGGAAAATGGGAGAGGGGAGCGGTGAACAATGTCACGCGCGTGGGTGAGTTTTTAAGAAAAACGCGGATTGATGAATTGCCGCAATTGTGGAATGTCTTGCAGGGTTCAATTTCTCTTATCGGTCCGCGACCCGAGTTTCCCGAGCCGGTTCGGCATTACAACAAGAAAATCCCATATTATAATATCCGATATCTCATAAAACCCGGACTTTCCGGCTGGGCGCAAATTTTGCACGATAAGCATCCGCACCACGCGACCGACGTGGAAGAAACCGCCGCAAAATTGTCGTATGATTTGTATTATCTAAAGAACCGGTCAATTATGCTTGATCTGGAAATCGCGCTCAAGACAATTAAAACACTTTTGTCGCAGAAGGGAATATAATAAAATGCAAAACGTAAAACGAAAAATATAAAACGAAAAACGCAAAATATAAAACGTAAAACGCAAAATGGAAAATAAAAAAGAAATTATTGTAATGGTGAGCGGAGGGTTTGACCCCGTGCATGTCGGCCATCTGCGAATGTTTGAAGAAGCGAAAAAGCTCGGCACAAGACTTATCGTTGTGCTTAATTGCGATGCGTGGCTTGTGCGCAAAAAAGGAAAAGCGTTTATGCAACAAGATGAGCGCGCGGAACTCATTCGCGGGTTTGGATGCGTTGACGGCGTTTTCATTTTGGAAAGCGACCGCAGTGATGTGTCGGAAGCGATTGAACACATACGTCCGCACATTTTTGCCAACGGAGGGGATAGGGATGAAGTGAACGCGGCAAATCCGGAGTCGTCGCTTTACAAAGACATACATACGTGCAAAAAATTGGGCGTACAGATGGTGTTTAATGTCGGCGGAGGCAAGGTTCGTTCAAGCTCGGAACTGCTCAAAAATTATAATTCGTGATGTTCTTTTAACGAAGATTTTTGGGTCGCCGACTTGACATATCTAAAATATGCTGTAATCTGCCCTCCAGAAGACGGCAAAGAGGAGCGGTTGAATGGAGCAGAAACGAGTGGTTTTACTTGCGCATGATATTGCTTCGGGGCAAGGACTTGAGGCGCTTGATACGGAATTGCGTGCAAGGGGTTGGGCTACTACGCTACGTCTTGCGCGGGGGAAAGATTTTCCCGATTCGGTTGAAGACGTGTATGACGGCATTCTTGATTCACTTGCGACGGATGTGCTTATTTTGGGAATGTCTTCCAAAGAACATACTGCCCGCGAAGAGCTTAAGCTTGGTTTCGCGGCTGCGATGATGGGGATTCCGATATTCTTTTATTGCGATTTGGCAAATACGTGGGCGAGGCCATTTTTTGCTAAATTAATCAGAGATAATTCAAAACGCACCCATTTTTTTGTTTTGCATAAGGAGTCGGCAGAAAAGCTTCTTGAAATGTATCCCGATGTTATCGCGCACGTGACGGGGAAGCCGGGATGGGAACAATATGGCGCACCTACGACGACACGGGACAAAGCACGCGAGATGATGGGTGTTTTGGAAGACCAGAAAGTGATTCTGTGCCCGGGCGTAAAGGACATCGCGCGGAATATGATTCTTTTCGGAGGCGTTATTGAGGCGGCGGCGAGCTTGAGACCGTCGCCGACGGTTGTGCTTTCCGTTCATGGAGGTGATCCCGCGGGGCGTGACGCGTATCTGTGTTTGAGAGAATGGAGCGATATTCGGGTCGTAGTTCCGGAAATTCCGGAGTGTCGTGCGTCGATTATCTTACCGGGGGCGGACCTCGTCGTTCAGTCAATGTCAACAATCGGTGAAGAAGCGGGATTCCAGAGGATTCCAACGATAAACTATATTAGTCATCCGGCGTGGGTATGTCATTATCGCGAATCCGGACTGTGTTGGTGGCCCCCGATTGACCAAGGGCTTGAAGATGTCGTATGGGGCTCCACTGGCGCGCTTGCCGAAAAGATTTCCGTTTATTTGAACGAGGATTCTATTCCGCGCGACCGTATGCGCGAAAAACAGAGGGAGTTACTGACTCCACGCGAGCCCGGCACGGCCGCACGGCTTATGGCGGACGCGGTTGAATCAGCGGTAATGTAATTTTAGTGTGTGCCCCGATATCTGATATCGGGGCATTTTAATTTTAAAAATCATTGCGCTCTATGTCTATTTTTTGTATAGTAATAAAATGCAAAACGAGGTTATGTCAAACGGCGCGTCTGCCGGAGTTGGGGAAAATACACTGAATACATTTTTGAAATACGGCATTCTTGCCGGTATTTTTCTTTTGCCGTTCATTCCGCTCCTCGTTGTAAATCAACTTTTCTTCCCGTTTATCGCCGGAAAAAATTTTGCGTTTAGAATTATTGTTGAACTTATATTTTCCGGATGGCTTCTTCTCGCGTGGCGTGACGCTCGATATCGCCTGAAATTTTCATGGGTGTTCGCGACGCTTGCGGTTTTTGTGGGTATTGTGGCGCTCGCGGATATTTTTGGAAAAGACTTTTTGCGCAGTTTCTGGTCAAATTACGAACGAATGGACGGGCTTATTACGCTCTTGCACTTGTTCGCGCTTTTTGTGGTTGCGGGGTCCGTTATGAACACGCGGCGCCTGTGGGAGTGGTTTTTGCGAACCTCGCTTGCGGCAAGCATTGTTGTTTCTTCATACGGCGTTATCCAATTGTTGGGAAAAGCGGTTATCCATCAAGGCGGTGTTCGAGTGGACGCGACATTTGGAAATGCCACCTATCTCGCGGGGTATCTTTTATTTCAGATATTTTTTGCCGCGTTTCTCGCGGTCCAAAGGAACGTACCGAATTGGTTGCGCGCCGTGTATGGCGCCGTTATCGTGCTTCATACGTACATATTGTTTAATACGATGACGCGCGGCGCGATACTCGCGCTTCTCTTTGGCACGGCGCTCGCCGCGTTTCTTATATGTATCTTTGGAAAAAACCTACGCGTGTTAAGAAAATATGCCATAGGAATTTTGGTCGCGATTATTCTTGCGGTCGGAATTTTTGTCGCGATAAAAGATACGAAATTTGTCAGAGAAAACGACGCGCTTGACCGCCTTGCGAGCATTTCGCTTGATGCGGGAAAATCGCGATTTCTGCTTTGGGGTGTCGCGCTTGAAGCGATTAAAGAGCGTCCGATTTTGGGATGGGGACAGGATAATTTTATGATTGCGTTCAGCGGAAATTATGATTCGCGAATGTATGGCGAAGAAGCATGGTTTGACCGCGCTCATAATGTCGCGCTTGACTGGCTTGTCGCGGCGGGTGTGTTTGGTTTTTTGTCCTACGCGGCGTTGTTTTTTGCTCTCATATATGCGTTGTGGATATATCCTCGGCGGCGCGCGCAAGGGCAAGCGGACGCCGCGGCGCCTCCGGGCGAAGAGCCGCTTTCTGTTTTAGAGGTGAGCATTATAA
>CAZKXD010000051.1:0-5790 GCA_964556765.1 uncultured Candidatus Saccharibacteria bacterium
ATTCGAACCTGGGACCATCTCCTTAAGAGGGAGTTGCTCTACCAACTGAGCTATGAGCGGATGAACATAAACCATTGATACCTACCAAAACAGCCATGAGCGGATGAACATAAACCATTGATACCTACCAAAACAGCTATGAGCGGATGAACATAAACCATTGATACCTACCAAAACAGCTATGGGTATCTATCTCAATTATTCCTATATTATCAAAAATGAGGCACTGCAACAACCATACGATATATCGTATGATTTATTTTTTTCATGCACATACAATATTTATACAAGCGTATAAAATTTTATCCAACACCAGACTGCAACCGAGGTGTTCCCGGCATTGTTTTATATTGAACATACAATGTTCCGCGTTGCCGTATTCATACGATATATCGTATGAATTGTAGTTACCACTCATCTACGGATTTTTTAAAAGAACGTGTTCTGCCCGTGAAAGCAAGCGCGACGAGGGATTCCATAAATTTTTCAAATGCACCATCATCACTATTTTTCCAGATCCAATCAGTCGTATGTTTGTACTTGTTACTGAGTCTTGCGTATTCAAATCGTTCGGCAGTTGAAGGGCTTATTCCCAATGTTTTGCTTATTTTATAAGGAGAAGCTCCTTTGCGTAAGAGAAATAGGGTGCCAAGCCGTTTGGCGAGCATCATTTTTTCGGTTCTAGTAAGAAGCTCATCAAAGATTCGCGTACGCGTTTTGGTTCCGGTATCTTGAATAATAGAGATTATATAACGCTCAAGGTCTAACATTGTTCCTTTGTTTAGTTTTCTTTTTGAAACATGTGGCATAATCAAATCATACTATATATCGTATGATAACACAACGTTTGATTTATGTACGCGGCTTTATACACAGCTGCACAGCTATATATTATTTCATACGATATATCGTATGATTCTACAACAAAACAAAAAATTCATACGATATATCGTATGAATAAACAATGATGAAAACAATTTCAAGCACGCCCCATAGTGTCTTGAGTTTGTCGAAGGATTACTAATGAGACTTTTTCAACACGGTGCAGTGTTCTTGAATTAGTCCGAATCCATTTCGCCGTAGATTATTTCAATATCTTAAAATAATCTGCAACAGCAGTCAAAAGGTCGCTTGGTTTTTCAACAAGTCGAAATGGTTTTCCTCGGAGCAATGTTTCCGGCGTGTGGAAGCCCCAAGTAATGCCAACCGTCCCGACTCCCGTTTTTTCTGCTTCGTGCATATCGCCGAGTGTATCAGTGATGAAAACACAATCTTTGGATTTTACGCCATATTTTTCAAAAACCATTTTTATTTTTTTAATCTTGCTTGTATGCACATCGTTGCCCATGATTTGAGCAAAATGATTGGCCAAATCGTGTCCTTCCAAAAACTCTTGAATGGGGCTTGTAATAGTGGAAGAAATGACGATGAGTCTATAATTTTTTTCGAGCTCAAGAATAACCTCTTTCATTCCGCGTACGATTTGGACCTCTTTTTTCATTCTTGGAATGTACTCCGTAAAGAAATCGATGTCGTGCCGACATTCCTCGGTATGAACATTTATCGGCTCTTCCCAGTCGTTGATATTTCCTTCAAATCTTTTTCTATAAATGTCCTCGGTCAAGTGAGGACAAATCATTTTTTGAATTTCAAAAGCTGGCAGGAATGAATCAGCTATGACGCCATCAAAATCAAACAGAATAAATTTCTTTTTCATAAATTATGCGCTCTCACTCGCGAGATATTTTTTGATATGCTCCAGCGCGGCCGGATTGATAAAATTTTCAGGATATTCTTTTTCACCCTATGCCTGACTTTTCCTACGTGGTGCCCGGGGCGAGAGTCGAACTCGCATACTTTGCAGTACTTGATCTTAAGTCAAGCGCGTCTACCAATTCCGCCACCCGGGCAAAGGCCTGGGGGGGACTCGAACCCCCGCATAGCGGTTTTGCAGACCGCCGCGTTACCCCTTCGCCACCAGGCCATATTTTTTTCTTAGTATCTCTTTTTGCTGATATTTTTTCAAGAAATGCTCCACGCGAAACGCCTCGCGCGCGCAGTTTGCATAAGAACATAATAACACGAGAAAGCGGTTTTGGTAAGACTATATGGTTTCAAGAAGTTTCCTTATTTTTTCTCGTTCCGTTTCTCCCGCATCCTGAACAAACAACACGTCGGGGATATTTTTCATCCTAGTGTGTTTTTTAAAAAAATCACGGAGCTCGTTTTTTTGATTTTTAATTTTTTCCAGCGTGCGCGCGCTTGCTTCATCGGGATATGTTGCGATGAACGCGGTTGCATTTTTTGCGTCTTTGGAAACAATGCAATTTGTTACCGTAATAACCGCGCCGTCTATTGATGGTCCTAAAAATTGAGCAATTAATTTTTTAAACAGAACTCCCAATTTATCCTGTCGCAGAGTCATATTATTTTTCAACAAGAGCAAACGCCTCTATGGTGTCTCCCGCAGCTATATCATATTTTGCCGCAACAGAGGCGCCAAATTCAAATCCGGTTTTTACCGCGTGAACTCTTTTTTTCTGTTGCTGTAATTCTTCTATGATTCCATCACTAATTTCATTTCCGCGCCTGATAATTTTAATTTTTCCATGAGCGGTAATTTCTCCATCAAGCACCTTGCCTCCCACCACCTGTTTCCCCTTTGCGGTGTTGAATATCTTTAGTATTTTTGCGGAGCCGACTTTTTCCTCAACGGTTACTTTTGGTGTTTTTTTCTTTATTTCTTCTGCAAGCCATTCGGTGAGTTTATAAATTACATCAAATGTTTTGATAGCAATATCTTGTTGCAACGCAACTCGTTCGGCGGTTTTACTTATCGTTGTGTGAAATCCAATAATAAGCGCGCGCGTTCCACTTGACGCGGCTTTAATATCGCCTTCCTCTATGGGGCCGACTCCTTTGTGAACTATTTTAATCGGGGCGCCTTCTTTTTCCAGTTTTGCAATTTCGTTTTCCAACGCCTCAAGTGATCCGGTGGCGTCTGCTTTGATAACAAGGGGCAAAAAGAAATTTTCTTTTGAGCGAGGGATTCCCGCCTCGTCGCGATTGCGAGTGATATGCGTATCAGAAAAATGTAATGATGAATGGTTGTCCACGTTGTTTTTTATATGAGACAACGCTTCCTTTTTATTTTCAAAAGAATGCAGGGATGCCCCCACATTCGGCGCCGTATCAAATCCGGTAAGAATAACCGGTGAAGAAAAAGTTGCTTCGCGCGTGGCATGGTTTAAGAAAGCGTCTATTCTTCGGACGGGAGCGTACGCATTCTCTGCCGTTACATACATACCCAATTTGAGCGTACCGTTGGTGATAATAATGGTTGCGGAAACGCCCTCTCGCGAGCTGATGTGCGATTCAACGACCACCCCCTCGGCGGGCGCCTGTGGATTTCCTTTTAATTCTTTCATTCCCGCAACCAGCAAGACCATATCCAACAAGTCAGACACGCCCGCTCCTGTTTTTGCCGAAACGGGAACTGCCGGTATGTCTCCACCATACCCCTCAATAAATATTTCGTGCTCTGCCAAATTTTGTTTTATTTTTTCCGTATTCGCATTCGGTTTGTCTATTTTTGTGATTGCCACCACGTAGGGGATTTTGCTTTCTTTCAATGTTTGCAGTACTTCAAGGGTTTGTTCTTTTACGCCATCTTCTCCCGAAACGACAAGAATTGCCACGTCTGCCAGGTTTGCTCCGCGTTCGCGCATTTTGGAAAACGCCTTATGTCCGGGTGTGTCCAAAAAAGTAATTCTGCGTTCCGTTCCCTCGTTTGTCGTATGGATAACCTCATATGCCGATATGTGTTGCGTGATGCCGCCCGCTTCCGCCTCTGTCGTGTTTGTTTTCCTAATATAATCAAGGAGCGTTGATTTGCCGTGGTCCACGTGTCCAAGCACGACCACAATCGGCGGACGCTCAATAAGATTTTTTTCGGTTGTGTGTGCGTGTTTATTCATATGCTTGTTGAATTGCCTTTTTTTCTTCCGTAGAAAGCTTTTGAGACGACTCGCCGTCTTTGATTGATTTTGAAAACATAGTCATACGATCTTGCACGTGCAGTCCGGAAAACACCACGCCATCCTTTTTTTCGTTCATAAAAGCAACCGCGAAACTCTGATTTCCGCCGTCTTTTTTTCCGAACGGATTAAATCGGACCATGCCGATCGCGCGGGCGCCGTTTCGCACCCGCTCGTCAAGTTCGCGCATTGTTTTGTCGGCGCGTTCCCCGAAGGAATCAATTTTTTTTAAATGCGCTTCAATTTGCAGAAGAAATTTTTCCAAATCAGATATATGATTGCCCTTAAGCAGTCTTTTGAAGCGAAACTCATTTCTGATTGCATATATGACAAGACCGATGACCATAACAGATAAAAAAACAACAAGGAGAAAAAGAGTGTCTTGATTTATATACGAAAGCATTGGGAAATTATATACCACAAGATTATTTTTGCAACTGGTGTTTTGCAACAAAATTGCGGTTTGGCGCTTTTTCATACGTTGTTTTTTGTGGTATATATTTGTATATATGAACACAAAAAAAAGAATCTATCTGGACTATGCCGCCTCTACGCCGCTTGACCCGCGGGTGTTCCGCGTAATGAAACCATTTTTGGAAACTCAGTTTGGAAATCCCGGTTCAATACATAGAGAAGGCGTTGTCGCGAAAGGAGCGATTGATTCCGCGCGGAAAAATATCGCGGACACTGTGCGCGCGCATCCCGATGAAATTATTTTTACTTCCGGCGGCACCGAAAGCAATAATCTTGCCGTTTTTGGTTCTGTGGCGGCGCGAGAAAAAGAAAATATGCCACTTTCAAAAATGCATTTTGTCACATCGGCGATTGAACACCCGTCAATTATGAATATTTTTTATGCGCTTGAGCGCAGGGGCGCGTCGGTTTCATATGTGGGCGTTGACGCGGGAGGGACTATCAACCATCAAGAATTGAAAAAAGCGCTGAAGAAGGAAACGGTGCTTATTTCAATACTGTATGCAAACAGTGAAATCGGCGCCATTCAACCGATTTCCGAGATTGCAAAAACAGTCCGCCTTTTCAGAAAAACGAATCATTCAAAATTTCCACTGTTGCACACGGATGCTTCTCAGTCTCCGCTGTATCTGGATATGAACATACAAAAAATGAATGTTGATTTTCTGACGCTTGACGGACATAAAATATACGGCCCAAAGGGTGTCGGCGCTCTTTTTAAAAAAAGAGATGTTGTCATTGAGCCCTTGTTTTACGGAGGAGGGCAAGAATACGGGTTTCGTCCGGGGACGGAGAATGTTCCGGGAATCATCGGGCTTTCGGAGGCGCTTACGCGCGCGTGCGCGGAGAAAGAGAAGGAGTCGCGGCGGATGACTTTGTTGCGCGATTATTTCATACAACGGGTGCTGGCCTCCATTCCGCGCGCGGAGTTAAATGGAAATACGCGCGCGCGTCTCGCGAACAACGTCAATTTTTCTTTTGTGGGGATGGAAAGCGAGTGGATTGTATTACAGCTTGACGCGGCGGGAATCGCGGCGGGCTCTAAAAGCGCGTGTCTTTCCAAGGCGGAAAACAAGTCGTACGTTATTGCCGCGCTTCATAAAAGCGACGCGCACGCGCAAAGCTCCGTGCGATTCACTTTGGGAAAGAGCACCATAAAAAAAGATATTGATTATACGCTGAAACAGCTTGCGCGAATATGCGATAAAACGGCGCGTTAATCTTTAGTTAAGAACAAGAACTGCCGGAGGCGCGAAACGGCGCATCATATTGTGGAATG
>CAZKXD010000052.1:0-5749 GCA_964556765.1 uncultured Candidatus Saccharibacteria bacterium
GCTTATGACGCTCCCCGGTATCGGCGCGGGAACCGCGGGGGCGATTATGGCATTTGCGTTTAATGCGCCGTCAGTGTTTATAGAAACGAACATTCGCAGTGTGTTTATTCATTTTTTCTTTTCTCAAAAAACGCGCGTTGCGGACAAAGATATTCTGCCGCTTATTGAGCGGGCGATAGACAGGAAAAATCCGCGTGAATGGTATTACGCGCTTATGGATTACGGAGTTATGCTCAAGGAGCGCGGAAAAAATCCCAACAGAAAAAGCGCGCACTATGCTCGGCAGAGTGCGTTTAAGGGTTCGCGGAGGCAGTTGCGCGGGCGGGTGCTTTTCGCATGCCTCGCGCACGCGCCCGTGACGCTCCAAAAGTTACAAAAAATGTTAAGGGTCAATTCAGGAAACATAAAAGAAGTAGTGATGATACTCGCGAAAGAGGGGCTGATAGAATGTAAAAACGAAAAGATAACCGTTGCGCGTTGATTGATACAAAAGGTGCCCCCCGAGCCGACGCGAATGTCAACTCAGGGGGCGAAAAGCGCAGGGAGGTTAGATTTCATAGTCGCCCCACTGCTTCATTTTTTTGAACATTTCTTCCCGTTCTCCCTCGGGGATGATTTCAAGTGACTCTCCTTTTAGCCATTCTTGATTCTCATACCCGCTTGGATAATCCTTTAAGTGGATTACCCACACCCCCTCCGTATCCAAAACTTGTAAGGTCACAATGGTACCCGTGCCGTCCCCCGTTTTAATATCAAAAGCAAAAATATTTTCGTTGTCGTTAGAACGTGAAAACGGAGATCCATATGCAATGAGATATGACAAGCCGTTTGTTTTGGTCACGAGCATTGTCCACTGACTCTCATTTTTGGTGGAACCGGCTGTGATTTCCAGCAAGTCTCCCGGTCCGAAGCGTCCACCGTATGTTGCAATGAAATCAATGTTGGCGTAAGAAATGATTCCGCTCGCAAGTAGAACTTCTCCGGAATTTTTCGCGAGGGATTCCAATACTTTCTTTCTTTCCCCATACTCAATGCCCATTTCTTGTGAATATGCCGTATTGACGGCATCTAAAACAACAAAAGACAGTAGTAGTGTGAATAACAGAGAAAGTTTTGTTTTCACGGCGCGGCCTCCTTACTCCTTTTTCAGGGCATTCCCGCCCGAGGGTCGCCACTTAATGTGGCTAAGCTAATAAGTCAAGTTGCGTCGCTAACTTAATTATAATGCTTCTGATATATTTGTCAAGCGGTCATATTTCTTATCATTTTTGAAAAGGACTTGAGCGTTATTTTTCGTCAAGCACGTCGCTTAATATTTTGGTGAGTTGGGGGGCGACCGCTCGTTCAAATTGCATGCTTTTGAGTTCAAGATTTCCTGAAAGAAATGTGTTCAAGTCTTCGCCGGTATTTTTTTTGATGCTTTCATCTATGTGTGAAAGGGATACGGCGCGGAGGTCGCGCTCGTCGGTTGTGCCCTCTAACAGGCTTGTGGCAAGAAGCCCGATCAATTTTCCGCTTTTTAAACTGAATACTCCGCCGCCGGAAGCGCCCGCTTGCGCGACAATGGTCCCGCCGACGGAAAATGCATCTTGCGTGTAGGGATACTCATTCTGAAATGTGTACAGCTTTTTTATGGAAGCGACGCTTGAGGTAAGCCATAAATTTTTCGTGATATCAAAACCTCCCAAAAATCCCGCCGGATAACTCGCAAGCAGTACCGGATCCCCGAGCCCCGCGTCTTTGTTGCGCACATCAAACTCTGTTTTTGGAAATGATGCGGGCAGAGCTTCGCCCGCGCGCGTTGACTCGGTTATGAGAAAAAGTTTCACCTTGTAGAGAGGAACGGCGGGGCTCCCGCCGCGAATGACGCAATTAAGGAAGTCTTTTGTGGCGTAATCTTTCAAAAGCAGGTATTGCGCGACGTGGGCATTGGTGAGAATAACGCCGCGCGCGTCAATGACGACCCCGCTTCCCGTTATCGGCGAAAAAACGCCGGTTGTTTTTGTCAGACAAAAAACATTTACCACAACCGTACGCGCATCCGCATTTAACGCGGCCTGTGACAGAAACTCCGGAGCGGCAATCGGTTGAGAAAAAGACATTTGCGGTGCGGCTTCCTGTATTTCTGCGACTGGCGCCGGAGTTTCCGGAGCGGGAGGTATTTCTGTAAGTATATTGGTTTTTTGTGTTTCTTTTTCTGTTGTTTTTTCTGCAGTCGCTGTGGATGATGTCGCGTGTCGCTCAAACTCCGCCGTTTCAATCGTCGTCATTGCCGGCGGAGGGGGTATTATTGCGGTTTCACCGGCGGAAATGCCAAGAAATGTCAAAATCAAAGCCCCTCCCAGCGCTATTTTCTGGAAAAAGCTCGTCACGATTTCTGAAAGTAAATTAAACATTATATATACAGTATCGTATCACAAAATACCAAAATTGCGTTGTTTTGAAAGGAGATTTTCATATTATGCACATCGGGGTTTTTGTCAATTGACAACGGGTATGCTGAATATATACTTATGTAGATATAATGCGCGAATGTAATTTCCACATTATATTTTTTATTGGTAACATACGGGTCGGATTTTGAGAATATCTTAATCTGATTCGGACATTACTACTATGATATTTGATGATGAAATGAACGGAGAAGAAAAAGAAGAAGGAGAGGAAACGCCTGAAGTGGCGTCTGAATAAGCATTCTCTTTGCCGAATTCGAAATCCCGCTTGCCGACTATCGGCAGGCGGGATTTCATGTGTATAGTATGTGTGGTAGTATACAAATAAAATGCGGGATTAGTTTAATGGTAAAATAACAGTTTTCCAAACTGTGGTTGGGAGTTCGATTCTCCCATCCCGCATCTGCAACACACAAAATCCCCGCTCCGCGGGGATTTTGCCGTGGTGCACTGCGGGAGGAGAATCGAAAGCCGCAGGCGGGGGTACCCCTGAGCGTGTCGAAGGGGTCGTCGAGGCGACGCGGAGCCGCTCCGAATATGCGAGGACTGTTTAGTTTTGCCAGAGGTTCGAAACAAAACTTGTCTTGAAATTATGCAACTTTGTTGCTAGTCTGTTCCTAGGTCATCCAATTCCAAAAGGAGTGTAGAATGAATGTTACAGAAAGGTTATATCGGTATGTTAAAAGATATGGAAGCAAACGGACTAAAAGCGAACATGTAAATCTTGGACACGGATCTTGGAGCGGTAATCATAGATGGACTTTTTATAAGTTAAGGGTCGGGCGATATATTTTAAACGCAAGCGAAGAATATCATGATGGAAGCTCTCTTGCTGGTTTAGAAAAAGGGGTGACGCGCAGATTGGCACTAAGAACTACTCGTCAAATTTTCTCTGCTACGCGCGAGGTAGTAGAAAAGGATGATACAAAAATGGCATCAAGTAGCTGGCAAACCAAGGGAAATGTTCCCGAAAACCTATTAAACCAGATGAATCTGCAACTATGAGAATAGCAGCTTTCCAAAAATTTTTGGCGTACAAGGTCTTTGTACGCCAATTTCTATATCGTGTGTGCGTTATGTATGTTAGATGAGGGGCATACCGAAACGCGCTGTCTAGCAAAAGTTCTAACAAAAAAAATTTGTTAATGGGGTGTGGGTGTGCTACCATGGTTTTAGTTTGTTGAATTTGATTAGTTAGGAGACAGCAGTGAGAAATGAAACAATCCAAGGATGGAGAGTAAGAAACCGTCTTGATTGTGGCTGTCACGTGTTTGATGTACCAAATGACTATCGTAGTGTTACAATTCCTAAGAACACTATTGGTACTTTAACTGGTGATGTGTTGGTGTTTGCCGAAGGAGTAGACGAAGAAGCGTGTAATCGGTTTGCCGAAGACGCGGGGCGAATCAAGCAGGCTTTAAGGCGAGATATTTTACCAAATCAAGAAGAGGCGCTGCTCAAGGGAGAAAACTATTGGGATCAAACTGAGACTCTCAAGGGAGAAGATCTGTTAGCATCAAGAGTCGCTTTTGTTGTCAAATGGGATGGCATCTATGAACAAGAGCCAGAAACGATAAAGTGCGCAAGCTATACTCCAGGGTTGGAGTTGGTAGAGTAGGGGCGGCAAAACTTGCCGCCTTTTTTATTCAAAACCCAGCATAGACCACTCATTCGTATACACAGAAGTGAGATTCTAACGTCGTCTATAAAAGTGCACGGAACTTCAACCCGTCTGACGGGTTTCAGTTTGAGCGCTTTGCCAGTACTTAGACCGTTCTCTTTTCTTCACAACTTTTTCGGGTTCTAACACTGGGTATTTTGATGTGAGTAAGATACAGGGAATTTTAGTTGCGCTTTTTCTACCAAGATTCGTCTTGTAAACGGAGAGTTGTCCGGTTTTTGGAGGGGTTCGAACTAAAAAAAGCTTGATATGCCGACTAAACAAAAACGGGACGACGCATATCGCGCCGACCCGTTAAGTGGTCCGAACAAACTCAGACAAAAGTGGAGAATCTTTGATCTTCCCGCAACGCCTTTTCCAGCTTTGGGCGACGGGAAGTAAAATGTATTCCCCGTATTCAAGATGTTGAATACCCGCCAAGTGCAAGGCGATGCATCTATGATGCCCGTTGTTAATCTCGAGGCTCCCGTCTTCTAACTCTAGGATCTCGACAGGCGGAAGGGCCTGGATCTCCCTGACATCAGATACCATGATCGGTATCTGTTCTGGATTTCTCAGTTTTCTTTGAGTCATCCAGAGTTCGTCTATCTGTATTCTCATGGATTACCTCCCCTGACTCTGACTCTGAAATGAAAATTCTTGTACAATTTTAACACCTTTTATGCTACGTGTCAAGTTGTTGCTGTATGCTAGTGGGTTGTCGGAGAGGGTATTTGTGGTGAGCGCGTCGAACCGTGCCGAAACTCATCATCTAAATGGGGTTCTAACAAAGCGCAGTAAAAATTTGGTACAATGAAGCTTGTGATACACATTGACCCTTTATACGCATATATCTTACTCGTCTTTGTTTTTGCAATTATTTGGGCGATTCTTTTTTCCTTTGGTAGTTTTGAATCAAGGCGTGAGCAGATTATAATGTCACTGGTTGGTCTTGTCTTGGGCCCCGTAACCGAACTATTGTACTTTACGGATTATTGGATGCCCCAAAGTATTTTTTCTTTCAATGTTGGATCTCACCCCGTTTTATTAGAAGATTTACTATTTGGTTTTTTCTTTGCCGGTGCAGTGTCGGTGCTTTACACATCTTTATCTCGTAAGGTGTTGCGTGGTGACTATAACTTCCAACACTTTGTTCATTTGGCTACTTTTTCTGCGATGGCAACTGGAATGGTCATTATTTTATGGCTTTGGGGGGTTAACTCAATTTTTGCAACGACCGCGGGCTTCATTGCCGTTACCGCGTCAGTACTTGTTCTCAGACCGGATCTGTATAAAAGTGCGCTATGGAGCGGTCTTTTAACAAGTGGCCTGCTTTTTGTTATTTATTTTGTGGGATTTAGTATCGTCTCTAACAGTGATAGTATTCTATCTCAAACTTGGTTTCTTTTTGATGCCAATCTAGGGCTCCGTTTATTAAAAGTACCGGTTTCAGAACTTGTTTGGGGTTTTGGTGCCGGTATGATGGTTGGCACAATTTACAAGGTTGCCTCCGGAAAGAGAATTTATTCTCTGAAAACAGGTTTTCCTTCGGCTCGTTCGACGGGTTAGACAGGTTCGGTAGGTTCGACAGGTTCGACAGGTTCGACAGGTTCGACAGGTTCGACAGGTTCGACAA
>CAZKXD010000053.1:0-5746 GCA_964556765.1 uncultured Candidatus Saccharibacteria bacterium
CCCTGGAAAAATTAAAAAGCGAGCACGAACTGCTGGCTGTTGTCACGCAACCTGACAAGCCCGCGGGCCGCAAAAAAATCCTCTCCCCTTCCCCAATCAAACTCTGGGCGGAAAAAAATAACGTTCCGCTTCTTCAACCCGAAAAATTGGATGCTTTCATCGCGCATCAATTGTCAAATGTTAATTGTCAATTGTTCGTGGTGGCAAGCTATGGAAAAATAATTCCAAAAGAAATTCTGAACATTCCGAAACATGGCGCCTTAAATGTTCATCCGTCCCTTCTGCCGCTTTATCGCGGACCCTCTCCCATCCAAACACAAATTTTAGAAAATGCGCAAGAAGTCGGAGTAACAATAATGCGTATGGATGAAAAAGTTGACCATGGACCGATAGTCGCGCAAGAAACACTCCCTTTTTCAACTTCTCATTTCCAATTTTCAAAACTACGAGACGAACTGGCAATGTTGGGCGGAAAATTGCTTGCGAAAACAATCCCCGACTGGGTGGTCGGCGCTATTGATCCCCAAGAACAAGACCATACCGCCGCGACATATACAAAAATGGTTACGAAAGAAAATGGGCATATTAATCTGAATGATAATCCTGAATTAAATTATAGAAAATTTCTTGCATACCGCGATTGGCCGTCCGTATATTTTTTCCAAAACGGAACGCGCGTCAAAATAACCGACGCCGAATTAAAAAACGGAGTATTTACCGTCAAAAAAGTTATTCCGGAGGGTGGGCGCGAAATAGAATACGCGGATTTCGCGCGCACGCACGAGGCGCAGTAAACAAAAACCCGGACATTACTCCGGGTTGGCGATATTTTTTCTGGCCGGTGCGAGCCGATTTACGTTTCATCCTTTTTGTCTTCATCGCTCGTAGAACACCCGCAAGAAGAAAACACCCGCTCTCCCACCGACGATGCGATCGCCGCCATTTCAGCTTCCCCGCGCGGCACACCGCTCCACGCACAGCACGGGGCAACGTGTACCATACCCACAACATCGTGGCAGTGGCACGAGCAGGGGCCATCTTCTCCAAATACCGCACGCGGATGTTCGTAACTTCTCGCCGAAAAGAAAAATCGTTTGTTAACATCGCTGATTTCTTCTTCCGTAAACCACGCGCGCATCTCACGCTCCGCGTCCATTTCCGAATCAGAGGCGTGTATCAAATTTCTCGCGGCGGCAACCGAATTGGGGTCTTCAGGAACTCCAAAATCGCCGCGAATTGTCCCCTTTTCCGCGCGCGACGGAAACGCACTGCCAAGAATTGACCGCACGCGCGCAATCGCATCTTCCCCAACAAATATAATGGCGATGAGCGGACCGGATAAATAATATTCGCGGCATCCGCGAACGATTAGCCTACCGACCGCGAGCGATTCGCCCGTTCCAAATTTGTCTAGAGGATTTTCTTTGCGCTCATTCTTAATTCTGTTGCAAGCTCTCTCCCCCATGGAGCGAACCCATTCTATATCGTTTGGAAAATGCATATCCAGATTTTCGTTTGTCGCGCGAACTTTCCTGTGCTTGGCAATGGTGAGGTGAAGAGCGGTAATCCGAGAAACGATCTCCTGAACCAGCTCGCGTTCAAGCGCGTCCGGTTTCAAAACAACGACCGTCGCTTGTTTCGTCACGCTAATCCCTCTTGCGGCGTTACTATCTGGCTAACAGATTATACTACTTTTTAAGAAAGTCAAGAAAAAAGGCTACGCTAACGCAGCCCCTCGCAATGTCTTTACACCATAATTCCTTCAGAACGAAATCGTTGCAAAGCCGTGTCGGTATGCAAGAAATCCGGTTCACAGATGAAATAACCTTCATAACTGACAACCTCTCCCGCCGCAGTTTCTTCCGCGGTATCAAGCCCCGCCAAGTGATACAAGCACATCCTGGCGTTTTCCTTGGCACTCTCCGTGTAACCCCCTTTCTGGTCTATAATTGCCATCGCAAATCTAATTTTGGCGGCGTAAAGATTTCTTCTGCCGAAGGGGGCAGCGTGTAAACCGATGGGAAAAGAAATTGCGGTTGCGAACGCGCCGAGAAACGCTGCCGATTTACAGCAAAACATTCTTCGTGAAATGCGCCGCATTTTTGCGCCCTCTTTGTTGTCCGTTTCTACCAGAAATATAGCAGATGACTGCCATATGGTCAACGTAGCGGTTGTTTCAACGCGTAAAACGCGTTACACACGCCTCAGAAATTTTTTGAGAACAGCCCCTGTGCGCTTAAAAAGATATGTTGTTTTCCGCTTATGTCTGCGGAGTTCGCGTGACATCTCATCTTTTGCCTCGTCAATGGCGGCATACAAATCATCTTTCGTTGACTCCGAGCGCAGAGAAGCGCCGTCAGCATTAAAATTGATTTCCGCGCGAAAAATATCTCCCTTTCGATGGTGGCCCGTCGTTTTTTCCAGCTCAATTTCAAAAATCAATTCTCCGCTGTCGTTTCCATAGTGGCCGAAAAATTTTTGGAGCATATCTATCTTTGTCCGTGTATATGCCTCAATCGCCGGCGTCAAATCGAGCCCCGTCGTTTTTATTTTGATAATAATGTTTATATTTCCTTCCATAGTTATTTTTCTATGCACAATAATTTGTTTGGGTGATGATGCCCGCTTATAATGCGCACCTTTCCCGTCTGAATGTTAAAATGCCGCGCAATCAATTCAACAATTCGTTTATTTGCCATATTTTTTTGCGCGCGTTCTTTCACTGAAATTTTAAAATAACATTCTTTTTCCTTTTCAAACAATTCTTTTTTTGCGCCCGGTGTCGCGTATACTTTTATATACATATGATAAGTATACAATACAAAATGGCGCGTTTGTAATGTCTAAAGATTTGACAAAAATCAAATAATGCATTACAATAATATGTTAGAAAAAGGAAGGGGTCGGCAATGAACAAGCGCCCGCGAGAGTTTCAAGGATTAATAGGGGCTTTTCTCGCACTCGTGAACAAAAATGACCCGAGCCAGAATCCGCTTCACGGTTTTGATGTCATCAAAATTGAAAAAAATCCAGATGGAACGACGAGCGAATGGTGCCTTGCCCGCATAGAAATATATGACGACGGGCATCGCTTGAGAAGCATTCGTTATTCCTATCCACGGTGGAATCGTCCGCCCGAGGGCAGAAACGGATGGATGTCCACCCTTATTCCTTTTGAAGATGGCGGTCCGTTGCTTGATATGATTGCGGAAGGAATTTTGCGGCAGATTCAAAATGCGCGTTTTTCAAAAAGAGCACGCGTCATTTTCCGCGAGATTTCGGCGCAAACATAGTTGTATATTGTTGCGAGAACACTGCTCCGAGCGACGGCTTCGGAGCAGTTTTTTATACCACATACTACGCGCGCGCCTTTAGATATTGTACGATATCATCCGATTCGTACATTGAAACTTCTTTGTCTTCGTCAAATAAAAAAGGCACTTGACGCTTGCCGCCCCGCTCCATCAGTTCGGCAAGATTTTTTTCGTCCGCGATATTTCGTTCTTCAAGCGTAATACCGAGCTCACCCGCCGCAGCGAGCACTTTTTCACAAAATGGACACCCTGTTTTCGTATAAAGAATATACATATCTTTATTATTATACCTGCTTTAAAAAATTTTTCAATCTGCTATACTTCATACATTATTCCCCGGTAACTCAGCGGTAGAGTAACTCCCTGTTAAGGAGTGAGTCGTAGGTTCGAATCCTACCCGGGGAGCAAAGAAATGTATTATAAAAATTGGTGCGGGGGTGAAAATCCTACCCGGGGAGCCAGAGCAAAATTACACCACACGTTGTAGAGAATCTATAATTTTATGGCTAAACGAGTTTTCATAATTCATGGATGGGCCGGTTATCCAGAGCAATGCTGGTTTTTGTGGTTGAAGGGCGAATTGGAGAAAAAAGGCATCAAAGCAGAGGTTCCTTTAATGCCGAACGCCGAAGCGCCAAAAATTGATACATGGGTTCCGTTTTTAGAAAATCTTGTCGGAGTTCCGGATAAAGACACCTATTTCGTAGGTCATAGTATCGGCGTTCAAACCATCTTGCGATATTTAGAAAAGATTGATACTCAAGTAGGGGGCGTTTTGGCTGTTACCGGCTTTTATACACTCACCGATGACGCTTTTGAGGACGCGGAGGATAAACAAACGGCCAAGCCGTGGCTGGAAACGCCTATTGATAACAAGAAAGTAAAAAAGAATATCGGAAAAATAACCACAATTTTTTCTGATAATGATCCATTCGTACCGTTGGAGAATGTGGATTATTTCAAAAAGCGTCTTGGCGCAAAAACTATCACCGTAGAAGGTAAGGGGCATATTGGCGGGAACGACAATATCAAAGAATATCCGCTCATTTTGGACGAGGCATTAGAGCTCATGAGATAAATCGCCGGAAGTCATTGGGCGAGTTGCGAACGCGCTAGGCGTAAACACGAAAGATCTTATATGAACGCAAGTAAAGAAAGAGATACAAAACGAGCCTTAGAATGGATTGTGGGTATTTTGAAAAATCATCAAGTCCCCTTTCAAATTTCTGGCGGTTGCGCGGCTAAAATTTACGGCTCGCCGCGGAAGCTGAATGATGTTGACATTGATATACCAGAAAATAGTTTTGAAAAAATACTCGCAGACGTAAAACCATACATTGTTTTTGGGCCTTCACAATACAAGGATAAAAAATGGGACTTGTATCTCATGACTATAAATTACTTGGGACAAGAAATAGATATTGGCGGCCAGAACGCCAAAATATCTACAAAAGATCAAGGCCGATGGATTGATTTTCACGCTGATTTTTCAAAAGCAGTAAAAAAGGAATTTTTGGGTTTAGAGATACCTGTAATTCCAAAGGATGATTTAATTGCATATAAGCAACTCCTTGTTGGCGATAGCTCTATCGGCGACTGTCAACCACATCAACAAGCTGATATTGAATCAATCAATAAGAAATAGGGTCAGCCACCATTTTGAAAAGAAATATATCACACAAAATTGGTGTGGGGGTGAAAATCCTACCCGGAGAGCCAAATTGATTTTACGAACCGTGAAATAAAACCGTTTATTCAAGGGGTTTTATTTGGGTTTATTTTTGCTGAATGTATAGCTGTGGACAGGATACGAACTACTTGATTGATTTGACAGAATAATAGACACATGTTATCATTAATCGCAGTTAAACTTTAACCACGGGAAGGTAGTCATGAGTGGAAAAGTTAATGGATTTGCGCACTTTGAAATCTGTACTTGCGGTAAGCACGGACGCATCGTTTTCCCAGATGGCAGGACCGGAGGCGAAATTGCTTCCAAAGAAGAATTTGACTATGTTTTGCAGTATGTGATGCTCGTGGACAAGTTTCAGGGCGTTGATATTTTCCCAAACGGAAAACTGCAGCATATTTCGGATGAAGTTCGGACATCTACACTGCCGGCCACCAATGCAGAGGTGTCGGACTATTTCAAAAAACTGTTGAATACATGGAATCAGGGCAAGCTCCATCAGCCCAACCTGAATCCGGTCGATTTCCACAAGGTTGCTGATAAGTTGTGGGACTACGACGCATTTGACTCATAAATCATCCAAGGGCGGGGAGACAACATCAACCCGCTTTTTTGTTTGCAATAGCAGGAAATGGGGTCAGCCACCATTTTGATGAGATGGCATGCGCGGAAGATGATGAAATCAGATTTACACAACACCCTTACAAACTCCAGTTTGTAAGGGTGTTGTATGTATTAAAAT
>CAZKXD010000054.1:0-5533 GCA_964556765.1 uncultured Candidatus Saccharibacteria bacterium
ATTACGCTCGGAGGACCCGGTAATATGCTGGGGCTGTTTGTGCTTGGCGGATATCTTTTGGTATCCGCGGGATGTATCGTCGCGCTTTCTTTCTATGGAAGAAGCCGCAAAGCGGCGCCGGTGTTTTTTCTTTTGTTTTTGCAATTTTGTTTCGGAAACATTGCCGGAGGATTGCTCGTGCTCTACGGGCAAAGCGGGACCTTTGAAGGAAGCTTTCTCTTTTTTGCCGTCATCGGCGTGTTCGTGATTTCCAATGAGTTTTTAAGACGGCGGTACGCGCTTCTCAATTTTCATATTGGCGCGTGGTTTTTCCTCGCACTCGCGTACGCGTCTTTTTCCGTGCCGGTTCTCGTTAAACAGATGGGCGATTATGTTTTTATCGGAGGTATTCTTTTTGCCGCCGCGGCGGTATGGGCGCTTCTCTCGTTTGTGTATTTTGTTTCACCGAAGGGGTTTATTGATGTTCGGAATAGAACGCTCGCGACGCTTGGTGGCATCGGCGTCTTTTTTGTCGGACTTTATTTTTTTAACATCATTCCGCCGGTTCCGCTTTCGCTTAATCAAATTGGCATATATCATTCAATCACGCGCGTCGCGGAAGGATATGAGGTAACGTTTGAAAAACCGCGCTGGTATGAATTTTTCAGAGAAACGCACAAACTTTTTGCCGCTCCTCTCGGCGAACGGGCATATTGTTTCAGCTCGGTACGCGCTCCAATCGGACTTCAAACGTCGGTGTATCATCGCTGGGAGATGTATGATGAAATGACGGGCGAATGGAAAACCGCGCAGGCGCTCTCGTTTCCGATTGCGGGAGGTCGCGCTCTCGGCTATCGCGGATATACGGAAAAAGAAGTTTCTGCGGGGAAATGGCGCTGTAGCGCGGAAACGTTTCGTGGCGCGCTTATCGGCAGAACAACCTTCAGGGTTATTGACGCGAAAGACAAACCGCCGCTTTCCTCGGCGAAATTATAGTGTATACGCGATTTTTACGGGGGCGGATTGTTGACTCGTTTGACGCGGTATACTGTATATAGTATTCTCTGTTGAGAATTTTAATGTGTCGAAAAGGATGTTTGTTGTGCCCAACAACAATATGCCGCTTGCGCTTACGGAGGAGGCGAGATTGCCAACAATGAAATCTCGAAGACGGCACGCGCTGTTGTTAGAGCACGTTGAGGGGCTTTCATCTCTTGCGCACCGCGCGGCATGCGCTTGGAATATGTCACCGCGCCGATTTGTTGCACTGTGCGTTCAGGTTGATTCCTGCTGGAAACCTTTTGTGGATATGCTCGCATCTGGTTGTGGGCGAAACGGGCATTTTGACCCGAAGAAAGAACCGGTTGCGCGCATAATTGTTTCGGCTTCCATATGTCGCCGACTAAGTGAGGTATTTCCGGAAGCCGCGGATTCTCTTATGAAAACTCCGTCCGCGGGAAAAATGAAGGCGATTGTTCTTGATGACGGCGGAATGAATATGTATGAAATAGAACCAACACCCGAACGCGGCGCTTCATAAATTGCGCGCGATACAATTTTGTCCGGTTTTTGCCGGACTTTATATATATGTGAAAGCCCGCCACAGTGTGACGGGCTTTTTTTGCTGTACGATTTCTTATATTAACTTTTCGCGACCTCTCTTTGCTCAATTCGCGCGAGAAGCGGGCGCATAGTCATTCCCTGACACAGCACCGAAAAAACGACAATCATATATGTGATAAGAACAAGGGCATCTCGCTCCATTCCTTGAGGAAGCGTGAGCACAAGCGCGAATGAAATTCCTCCGCGCAATCCTCCCCACGTAAGAAGCGTAACCGCGTTTTTGCTTAACGGGCTGATTGGTTTAAGCCAGAGCGCGATTGTGGAAACGCTTGCAAATCTTGCAAACAAAACAAGCGGAATTATGCTCAACCCTGCAAATGCGTATTGATATTCCACGTTTACGAGAAGCGCTTCAAGTCCCACCAGCACAAAGAGAATGACATTGAGAAGGTCGTCCGTAACATTCCAAAATATATCCAGATTTTTGCAGGTAGTGGGAGACATACCGAATTTTTTGGCGTGATTTCCTATGAAAAGTCCGGCAACGACAATGGCGAGCGGGCCTGATACGTGTATGACCGAAGCAAGCACGTATCCGCCCGATACGAGCGCGATAGAAAGAAGTATCTCTACGTGATAATCATCCACGCGTTTAATAAGCTGGTACGCGGCGTAGCCGATTACAAGACCGTATGCTATTCCGCCGACCGTTTCAAGCATAAAGATAACGACCACGTCTGTGATAGATAATGATGTCGCGCGTTGCATAAGCGAAAGCGCGACCATAAACAACACGACCCCCATTCCGTCATTAAAGAGTGATTCGCCCGCGATTTTCATTTTGATGCTTTGCGAAATGCGCGCGTTTCTAAGAATTGCGAGCGTGGCGATCGGGTCTGTCGGCGATATAAGCGCGCCAAACAAAAAACAAACGACGAACGATATTTGAAATCCGAAAAACGGAAAAAGAAAATATACGCCCGCGGCAATTATAAACGCGGACAACAATACGCCGAAGGATGCGAGAATGCCGATTGACCACTTTTGTTTTAGAAAATCATTAAGGTCAATATGAAGCGCTCCGGCAAACAACAGAAAACACAGAATGCCCTGAAGTACGGTTTCGCTGAAATCAATTGACTTGATTGCGCTCACGATTTTTGTCGTAAGCGGAATGCCAAGCGCCTGAAGTCCCGCGAGAGTAAGCGCGAAGATAAGCGAAATAAGCATCAAGCCGACCGTTTTGGGAAATTTAAAAAATTTGTAGTTGATAAAACTGAAACAAGCGGAAATGGTAATCAGAAGGGCGAGGGTTTCAAACCAGCGCATGTTGTTTTTCCATCGTATTCCACCCCAAATCAAAGGTCTTGAATTACTTTTTTAATTATGAACTATTTATTTTAGTATGTCAAATTTATTTCTTACTTTTATGTCGGAGTCGGATATTAAAAAAGGGCCGGACGCGCGAACGCGCCGGCCCATTTTCGCCCTTCTTTTTATTTATCTAAGCTTTATCGGCTCATCAACTCCGGTTTCAAACGCCTTCCTGGCGCTTTCAGAGCTGATGATTTTATACTTTGAAAGGTCAATCTTGGGATACCCCGCCGTGCGGAGCAAAAATCCCTTCCATAGATATCCGAGGTTTGTATTGTACGCACGCATTGTGTCAATAAATTTTGTCTGCGTGTTTTTGACTTCATCCCGTCCCGCTTCCATAACTTGTTGAAGCTGAACGTACGACGTGTCTGTCACCTGTCCGGGATAATTTTCCTGAATCCACTGAAACACCGCCTTACTGCCGTTCTCTCCGTATCTTCCCAACATGGCATCGCGGGTGACTTTCTGTAAGTCCTCGGTTTTCATACCGGGTACCTGCGCCACCTCGCGTACTTTGAGGGAGTATTGCGCGAGAATGTTTTCCATATTTGTGTATTCGGCGACGATGGCTTTCTCGGCGCGGTTGCCGTAATTGTATGCTGAAACAAATGATGCAATGACAATCACCACGATAAACGCGAGCATTCCCAAAACCACCCATACTGTTTTCATCACGGCCTCCGTTTCTTGTCCGCGACCTGTTATAATGTACACATTAATACAAATTTGTCAAGATTCCGCGATTTTCTTTACGTACGGCGGAAAAAATCAATATCTACTCGGTGGAAGAATACCGTAAGGCCGAGACTTCCACCTATCGCAAATATGATTGCAATCAGAATGGCCCACAGCGGCGGCTCAATGGCATCTTTCAGATATTCAAAATCCGCCATTTTCGGTCTGACATACTGTTTTGTGATTGTTTCCACAATAAACGGCACCAGCATCTGCGCCTCAATGGTTCCGAGGGATTTTAATCCGTCACGCATTTTTACATGGAAAAGTTCGTTTCCGGTATTGCGCGCCCATGTCATAACATCTGTCCACACAATGTTTGTGTCTTTTAATCCCACAAACAGCACAACATCATTTTTCTTTCCGCCGAGCCACGATTTTTCAACCGCGTACCGATAGCTCGGGTCTGCGATAGAAGTAAGTATGACGATGATGTTGACTTGTTTTGCCGAACCAAGCTCACGGAGCGCGTTGTTCAATTCCGTATTGATGCGTTCGTGTGTGCCCTGCGGAAGATTTGTTTTCACTTCAAGCACGCGGTCTATCTTGTAAAAATCGCGCACGCGGGGATATGGCGGAATCTCATCTTTGAAAGCGTTAATGGGCGCGTCTTTATCGTTGAAAAGACTTTCGGGAACCGCCTTCACATAATTGGTGTACCCATGTTCAAGAGATGCCGGCTCTCCGGGGGTGCAACGAATATATGCTTCCGGATCCGGCAAAAGGTATACCAAACGCGACGTCCAATCTCTGTAATCAAACGTTACAGTGCCAACGGTTGTTTTTGCCGACCACCGAACCGTATAGTGGTCTCTATAACAAGTGTCACACTCTGTCGTTGACGTTCGATTTGAACCGGACCCGCTCGTGACCGTTCTGCAATTACAACTGTATGATTCAACGTACTGTCCGTGGTCTCGTGCTTTTGAAACGACACTGCCGTTCCATATTTCAGTATCCGCGGTCTGCGCGTATTTTCCGATTTGCCATACGGCAGTCACTGCCAACACGACAACAACAATCTGCAGACACATTTCTTGCCAGTTGATTGTTGTATTCCAAATTCGTTTTGCGACGAGTGGCCATACGACGGGGAACAATAATAGAAGAAGAAATCCCTCCATATTTTTTCTCCCTCGTATTTTTCAGAGAACGAAAACTGTCAGAAATGTAGCACAATTACCGTAAAATGTCAATTTTTTTCTGACGGGCGCATACATCGGTATATTTCAACGCTCTGATACATATTGTTAATGTTGATGTGATGTGAGAATGGTCGTATACTATTGGTATATGGTCACAGAAAATTTTAGAACATCTTTAACGCCTTCAACAGAAGAAGCGAAAAGGGCGGAAACAGACCGTCTTATCAAAAAACACGGTGTCATTCCATTGTTTACCGCGGCGGCCTTGAGCGCGCTCGTGTTATATCCCGAGAAACTTACCGAAGCGCCGGAGGTGATTCCGGGGATGAAATGGGAAGAAGGGTTTAACGCTCTGCGAGACAATGTGTTTTCATCTTCTGTAGAACAAGGCGCGCACGCCGTGGTTTTGAAAGACGGACGGGTATACTGGGTCGGTTCAACGCTGGGAACAAGTGAGGGGATAGAAAATCAGACGAGTGATATTTTAAAAATGGTGCAAAAAGAAGTTACCGACGGCTCAATACAAGGTCTTTGCAATTTTCATACGCATCCCGTTTTCTCTATTAAACAGATAGATTGGATTGGTATTCACATAGATGATACAGAGGCGATAGAAACCGCTCGCAAAAAAAGGAGAGCAACATGGTCTCTCCCGCCCAGTAGTGCGGATGTTAATTTTTTGCAGGAGGGAATGGCGAGACTTGCGGCGGAAATTGAGGGGGCGGGAGGGCGGG
>CAZKXD010000055.1:0-674 GCA_964556765.1 uncultured Candidatus Saccharibacteria bacterium
GATATAAACCCTGAAACGATAACGGTCGCTGACGCGGTTAAATTTCTGAGTTTGCCCAAGGCGCTTGGAGAACATCCGCAGACCGGAAAAACAATTACCGCAAGCATCGGCAGGTTCGGACCATATATTGTCCACGACGGCGATTTCCGTTCACTGAAAACAGACGACGTCTATACAATCACGCTCGCGCGCGCGCTTGAAATACTCGCTGAGGAAAAGAAAACGAGAAAAGGAGGGTGGCATGCAAGAAAAAAGGCGCACTGAGTGTTTACGATGCGCCACGGGTACATATTTATTCTGTTTTATTTCTCCAGTCCAGATCGCCGCGAGAAAATGCTTCTTGCATAATATGAAGTCGCAATGCGGAAAGCGACGGATTTGCGTCGATAGAAAAATCGGGCTTTTGATGCGCGGGAGGAGAATCCGCAAAATGAATGCGTAACCCCTCCTGCCTCAAAAAAAGTTCATTTTCCCAATTATGCCATGCGGTATCTTCGCGCGTTAGAACAATGTGCGGGCTTGCGCGGCGACGGGTGCCTACAAATCTGACTTCCAGTACCGTTGCTTTACCGCCGCAAAAATCATCAACTCCGTGGTCAAAATATATTCGCGAAGGAAGGTAAATGACAGAACCAATTTCCGGTAAGGGAGTCGGCTTGGTATCGTCTTCTTCG
>CAZKXD010000055.1:684-5266 GCA_964556765.1 uncultured Candidatus Saccharibacteria bacterium
CTTTTGTGCTCTCGTTCATAATGCACTATCCTTTGACCGCGCATCTATGTAGCATATTAGTAAAATACGCGGCAGATATCAACCACAAAAAGAAAACCCGCGTGATTGTTAAAATCAGCGGGCAATATACGAATCCGCGTTACTATAATTAAATGAAAAAAGCGAGAAGCGATATTCCGAGAACGATGCCTAAGACCACTCCCACAACAATACAAAAAATTCCAATATATCGTTCCCACCTAAAGACCGAGTCTCCACCCACTTTTCCCCCCTCATTGCAATACTCTCGTTTTTCACGTTACCAAAGCAACAACAGGAGAAAGGCGGCAATCAAAAATATGATGGCAAGCTCCACAAAAAATCTTTCCAAAGATCTCCCGTTCCCGTTTTTCCGCACTTCATATTCACGCGTTTCGCATTCACAGAGGCGCCTCACCAAATCATCTGCGGATTTTTCACAACAACAAGTCCGCTCGCCATGTCCGCCATCGGCGGGAGAAGCTTCTGCGCTCTTTTTGTCTTTCCTTTTTTCACAATCTTCACATTTCCCTCCGCAGCTACACCTTGTTTCCCCGTTTCCGACCGTACCGTTTAAACCCTCGCGAACGCCCATATTCTTTTCTTTCCGCTATTTATTTTCTTAGTACAATAAATCATATATACACCGTATGCGCAACTCCTTTTCGTTTATTTTTGTTATACAGTATAGTAAGCACGTATGAAAAACGTCAAAGACTTAATTAAAATTACTCGTTCAATCTCCGCGCAGGACGCAGATTTGATATCCCGCGCCTTTTCATTTGCGGAGCGCATTCACAAGGAACAGCGGTTATTTGACGCGATACCCTTTTTTGACCATGTATACGAAGTGGCATACATCCTTGCCGCCCTCGGCATGGACGCAAAAACGATAACGGCGGGGCTCCTCCATGATGTGCTTGAGGATGATTTAATCTCAAAAGATGAATTAAAAAAAGAATTCGGCGAAGAGATAACTTTTTTGGTGCACGGGGTCACAAAGTTGCGTGCGTACCGATATAAGGGCGTTGAGCGACACGCGGAGTCACTGCGGCAATTCTTGTTTGCAACATCAAAAGACGCTCGCGTGCTCGTCATCCGCTTTGCCGACCGCCTCCATAAAATGCGAGTTCTCGGCCACGCCTCCCCCGAAAAACAAAAAAGTGTCGCCTTGGACACGCTTGAAATATATGCTCCGCTGGCAAACCGCCTTGGCATCGGACAGTTCAAAGGTGAGCTCGAAGACCTCGCGTTTCCCTTCGTATATCCAAAAGAACACGAGGAAACAAAAAAAATGCTTCGGGAGAAAAGCCATGAAAATCAAAAATATCTGGAACGGGTATATCGTGACCTTCACAAAGAGCTTGCGAAAAAAAATATTTATCCGCTCAAGACAGACTACCGCATCAAACATATTTACAGTCTGTATAAAAAATTACAGCGGTATGATATGGATATAGAAAAAATATACGATATTGCCGCGCTCCGCATTGTAATGCCGACCGAAAGCGAGTGCTACCAAGTGCTCGGCATCGTCCATGAATTATGGCGGCCTCTGCCCGGACGAATAAAAGACTATATCGCCGTTCCAAAGCCAAACGGCTATCAAAGTCTGCACACCACTATTTTCACCGGCGATGGCGGTATCGCGGAAATTCAGATACGCACACTGGAAATGCACAATGAAGCAGAGTTCGGCATCGCTTCCCATCTGGGATACAAAGAAGTCAGTAATCGCGCGCGCGGAGAAAAGCTCAAGAAACGGCTCTCGTGGATCGCGCAGATTGTTGAGTGGCAAAAAAACGTATCGGAATCAAAAGAATTCCTTGAGACCCTGAAAATGGATTTCTTTAAGGACCGCGTTTTTGTGTTTACCCCAAAGGGTGATGTCATTGATTTGCCGGAAGATTCTTCTCCCGTTGATTTTGCCTATACCATTCACTCGGACATCGGAAAACATATGGCGGGAGCGCGCGTCAACGACAAAATGGTTTCATTTGATACAAAACTAAAAAATGGAGATAAAGTTGAAATTATCACCAAAAAATCAGCGTCTCCTTCTCAAAAATGGCTTTCGTGCGTTAAAACAAGTATCGCGCGCAAACACATTAAGGCGGCAACGCAGAAAAAGTAAAGAGCGCCAAAAATACAAATATACGAGCGATACCGGTGCGATACATTCGTATCCATTGGCATCATTCGTAAAATTAGTGTATTGGTATCATCCCTATTTTAAATGGTGAAATTCTTGACGGAATACAGATATTCTTCATCGTCTTTTTTATCCTCTTTTTTCGCGTCCCCTATTTGAAAATCTGCTCCATTGCCATTGCCGACATCGTCTCCTTGCGCTTCGTTTTCACGATTAAGGCGCGCGAGAAGCGCTTCAAGCTCGCTCGGTGAAAAAAAGTCTATGGTAATCTTTCCGCCTTCTCCTCGAGATTCCACCTGCACTCGCGCGCCGAGACTTTTTGTCAGCTGTTCTTCAAGCTCTATCATTTCGGGGTCAAAATTTGCAGAGCGTTTCCGAACTCTCTCGGTCGCGGTGTGTCGCGCGATACGTTCCGCTTCTCGAACGGTAAGTTTTTTGTAAACGATTTCCTTAAACAAGGTTACCTGCTCTTCCGGCCGCTCGGCAAGCATCATCAGCGGACGCGCGTGTCCCTCCGTAATAACACCGGAGCCAAGTCCTTCAATAATTTCCTGCGGAAGCGAAAGAAGACGAATGCTGTTTGAAACATACTCTCGGCTCTTGCTTATTTTTTGCGCGACCTCCTGATGTTTGAATTTGAATTCATCAACAAGCTGTTTGAACGCGCGCGCGCGGTCAACGGGACTTAAATCTTCACGCTGAACATTTTCAATAATCGCAATTTCAAGTTTTGCGCGCTCGTTATCTTCTTCGCCCGTTCGTATGACAACCGGCACCTGCGCAAGTCCCGCGATTTTTGCGGCACGGAGTCGCCGTTCACCCGCGATAAGCTCATACTCCACCGCAAGCCCCCCGTCATCGCGGTCCATTTCTTTGCGCGTTACCACAAGCGGTTGCAAAATGCCATATTGCCGAACGGAATCCGCCAGGTCATTCAAGCGAAATTCATCAAAATCTTTCCGTGGCTGATACGGATTCGGTTTAATTTTTTCTACATCAACCCAAAAAATTGAACGATAAAACGGTTCGGATGCCATATATAAATGTTATGAATATATTATATTCCACATTGATTTTGGAATCAAATCTGCGTATTATAAACATATGCCGCGGTGGCGGAATGGCAGACGCGATGGACTCAAAATCCATTGATGACAACATCATGAGAGTTCGAGTCTCTCCCGCGGCATCAAAACTAACTTATCCAAATAAAAAGAAAATCGCCCAAACTCGTTAGAGTGGGCGACTCGATAAAATAGGCTGGTAATTTGAATACGAAGAACTACCGCCCTTCCTTCTTGTTCAAAAGATGATTACGACAAAGAGCATCAGCACGCCCAGTGCGGTGATTGTTCCAAAGACAACCAACAATGATCTACCAACCGTACCGAGATTGTTCCATACGCCCTCTGGCACATCGAGCTGAGCCATCTCATCAGCATTCAAGGTCATCACGCCATTGTCTTTGTTTGAGAGAAATCCCATAGTCGCGAAAGCGCCGAAGACTGACACGAGAACGGCAGATATGTTCCCAAGCCACTGTATCACTGCCGCGTCGTTTGGAACTCCAAAAAACAACCGCGCCGCAAGGAAGATAATAATGCCGCCAAAGAAAAACCCAGCGGCAATTGTAGCAAGCACCGTTGACCACGCCCGACCCACACGCATTGAAACTTCACGATCCAACGCATAGGGTAAACAGTGCTCACGGATACTTTGCTGTTGTTCTGTAGCAAGAGTCATGAGTGCCTCCTCCGTTTGAATTGCTGACTAAATTTACTCTAAGCAAGACTATCAAAATTAGTTAAAAATATCAAGTTTTTGTACGAGACGAGTACATGGGCTTGACTTCTAGCGCGTAATGTACTATTTTGTACGCAGTATCAAAACTGGGCTATAGTAGCTCGGTTGCACAAATCAAAACGGAGGTTACAATGACACAGTTCCTATGGGTCGCCGCGCCCCTGATGGGGATCGTGAGCGGGCTTCTGCTGTGGGTCGGGCTCGTCCCGTCCATCCGCCAGTACGAGAAGGCGGCTGATGTCCTCGCTGGCGTGTCGGCTTTCATCACGACGATCGCCTTCGGCGCATTGGCGGCGTTTGAAATCAGTTGGATTACACTTTTCGCGACGATCTTCTGGTTCTTAATGGCTTCCATGATATTTGCGCGTTTAGTGTGGTTCAAAAAATAAGGTCGGATATATTCCGGCCACCGTGCCCCTCGTGAAAGCCCCTCGCGCAAATCCGCTTGGGGCTTTTCTTCTTTTGATTTACCTCATTATTTTTCATATAATACACTTGTATTCGCTTTGCGAATTCTTAGATTGAGTTGCCGCCACTTCGGCAGGTTCGACAGGTTCGACGGGTTCGGCAGGTTCGGCAATCTCACTGCAAGCAAACTCACTCCAGGCA
>CAZKXD010000055.1:5276-5501 GCA_964556765.1 uncultured Candidatus Saccharibacteria bacterium
GCCCAGTGTGAACAAAGAAAAATTGGAAAAATATTATGAAAGAATTTGTTATTCTGGTTGATACCGCCGATAATGAAGTCGGCACAATGGAAAAACTTGAAGCGCACGAAAAGGGATTACTGCATCGCGCGTTTTCGGTTTGCATTTTTAACAAAAATGGAGAAATGCTTCTTCAAAAGAGAGCATCACATAAATATCATTCCGGCGGACTCTGGACAAACACAT
>CAZKXD010000056.1:0-5453 GCA_964556765.1 uncultured Candidatus Saccharibacteria bacterium
AGGTGAATTCGGTGACAGGGACGAAGTCGTAACAAGGCACGGGTAGCGGAAGCTGTTCGTGGATCAATTTCTAAGTAAACGCCATGTTGTACTTTTTAAAAGCGCAACGGGGCTTACTAGGCGATCTTGTTTATTTTGTCACAAGCAAAATGAGTGAGAAAAAGCGTCGGTCTCTAGCTTTTTATTGAGACCCCTTCGCCTCGTTAGGTTAAACGGGGCAACGAACGGAACAAAAAAAAGAATACTATGAGCAAAAAATCCCCTCATAACGGGGATTTTTTTTGCTATTTGACTTTCATATATAAAAATGATATAATTAAAAGTAGGTGGAACGTGGAGGATGGAGGAGAGCGATGCCCAAAAGTTTTTCTGACGTTTTTGTTATAGTGGCGGTTTTGGTTTCTCTATTTCTTCTTGTTGCGTTAGGGATTTCAGCGGAGTCCCTTCCGATTATGGTAAAATCATGGTCATCGCAGAAATGTTTGTACGTATTTGACCCCGCGACGAACATGAATCGCGGATGTGATTTCATTGCAAAAGGGGGGAAATATGATGTGGAGTGGGCGCAATGATGAGTATCTTTAAAAGTCCTCTGTTTTTGGTTGGCATTTTTCTTGTTCTGATTTCATATTTTTATTATTTTTAGTATCAATGCGCGCGGGCTCGGAAAAAACCGGGCCCGTTTACTTTTGTATAATCATCTTGCAAAAATCTTTCAGATACACAGTCGCAGCGGCGGCGTTTCTGTGGCCTCCGCCCCCGAGAATTTCAGCGAGTTCGCGAGCCGACGGATTGACCGTGCTCAATCCTCGAAAACTGAACGCCACTTCAAGTCCTGATATTCTGAAAAGGCAGACCGTTTTTTTGTGTTTTTTGACAAGAATGTGTCCGACTGTTGAGCGCATGCGCTCAACGTTAAATGTGGCATTATATGCGATGACAATATGCGGTCCGATTTTAAGTTTTAGAGGTTTTATCGCATCAGTATAAAAGCGTATTAAAAAATCCATAAAATATATTATCTGTTTTCCGTCCGAGAGTATTCTGCTAATTGGCTTTTCAAACAGTATGCCCATTTCTTTTGGTTTATTCATAAGCGGCATAAGCGCGCCGCCGCTGTTGTGTGTTTCTTCGGGAAACTCAAATTTTCCGATATCTCCGTCCTCAATCAAAACGATAAGGCGCGGAATGTTTTTGTCCCCAAAAAAATAAATCCACGTGAGAGATGCTCCTGACCGCGCGTTATCAAAAACAGACTCCAGAGTATTGATTTTTGTCGTCAGGTCATTGAGCCGTTTCGCGTCACTGATGTGGTGGTCAATGTTTATTATTTTTTTGACAAGTTTTGCGAGGGCTTCAATTTCTTCATTTTTTCGTAACGCAAAATCAACAATATATACCGCCGTTTCTTTATTGACTGCTTTGTATATCCGCGCGAGGTCATCTTTGGTGTAGTCTCTGCTTAAAGGAAATAACGTAGCATTTTTAAATTTTTTCAAAAGTACCGCCGCGGCGGCCGTGCCATCAATGCAGTCTTTATGATATATGCCTATTATTTTTGATTTTATTTTTTGTTGTGTCATGTTTTGTATAATATCACAAAATATGAAAATTATGCGTTGCGGAGGTTATTGCGCAGTTTACGCGAGCGCCCGATAAAAACATAAAAATACCCCGACGAAATTCGTCAGGGTGGGTGTTGTCATGCACTTTGTATTGCATGCGCCTCAATTAAACGCATGCTCTCCAAAAGGCGTTGACGCGCCAGCTTCTTTTTTTGTTCAGCGCGAATTCTTTTTTGCGCTTTGTCGGGCATTTTCTTAAACGCCCGTTCCGCCCTTCGATCCCGCGTATGTTTTTTTGCCTCAATAATTTTAGGGGTAAGAGCGTGTTCTTGCTCCGCGTCAACGTCGATCGACGCTTTTGCAATTCGCGCCTCTCTCGTTCGCCCCTCGCCTAACCGTATATTTTTTTTATAACGACACATTGAACGCTCCCACCGTATCTCCTCCGCCTCGTTGGGGGAACTTAGTTAGTGTAACAAAAGAAAAAAATTTTGCAAATTATTAAGATTTTGCTATCATAAAATTCGTGCATTCAAGGGTTTTTTGTGTTTGGACATAGTTCGGTGGTACCATTCGACAGGTTCATGGCAGGGAACGCTGTCCTGACATGCAAGCATATAATTGCGGCATTCGGAGAAAATGAAAACATGTTCTTTGTGTAATTCTTTGCGTGCGGGCGTAGTTCAGTGGTAGAACGCTGTCCTGATAAGACAGAGGCCGAAAGTTCGATTCTTTCCGCCCGCACGCAGAGAGGTACGTTGCTTTTATTTTACTCCTCGCTTGCGATTATAAGACAGAGGCCGAAAGTTTTTATCTCGAGCTGGCTTGCAGTGAGCTTGCTTGCAGTGAGCTTGCTTGCAGTGAGCTTGCTTGCAGTGAGCTTGTCGAACCTGTCGAACCTGTCGAACCCGTCGAACCCGTCGAACCTGTCGAACCTGTCGAACTCCTCGAATCTGTCGAGGGGCGATTCTTTCCGCCCGCACGGAGCGCGCTTTTGCGCGAACGCTCGCTTGTGTTTATAAAAATTAGGCGACACATCATGCAGGTTTTATTCAGGTTTCGTTACCTATATCAATGAAAATTATCGGCGCTGTTGATGGTTTTCTGCTATTATAAAGAGATCCTCATTTTTATGATTGAATACAAGAAAAGTTCTGCAGTATTAATCTTTAATAATGACAAAAAAGTTGCTTTGCAGTTGCGCGCCGCAAAGGACGATTCATTCCCGTCTCATTGGGATTTTGCCGCTGTTTAAACGCATTAAAACAAAATCAACTATAAATAAAAAAGGCGTGGTAACTTGTACCACGCCACCGGACAATCTTGATTAGTCGTCTCGCTTGAGCAATGCCAGCATCGGTAATCCAATGACTGCTGTGGCTAGAGCGTAGCCGACTACTGACCAGACTCCTAACGCTTGAAGAATGCACATTGTAATATAAACACTCGGTAAGCCGGTCCAAAACGACCTTGCTACGGCACTTCCGCTTGCTCCTCTCTGCAAAAAGGTAAACAGGATTGCCAACACGAGTATCCTGTAAGGGACACTTGCGATGAACAAACCGAGTAGAGTGTAGAGCCCATAGAAAAGTCCAATTATGATGGCTGTGCCAATCAGACACACGAACAATCCATACTCCTTGCCATCTTTCTGCTGTATCGCTCCTCGGTCGTAGAGTAGAAGGCCAAACACAACGACAAAGCAGGAGGAAAGAAACACCGAGATTTTCAGATAATCCCAGAACTCCCACCCCGCCAGCACAAATATAGGATTGTCAGCAAACCACGGAAGAATGTCGGCAATCGGTTTATCTATCAACCAATAACTGACACCGGCACACAGAGCGGCATATCCAACGATAAGTGCATCTATGATATTCACTCTTTGAACTCTGTGTAAAGCAAATAGCACTGAGTTGGAGGCAAAGTGTGTCAGCACTACTGCCAACAATCCATATTTTACGAACACGTAAGTGAAAAATACTCCTGCAACGAACTGCGGCAACACGCGAAGCATTTTACGGTCTTTTTCTTTCTTAAAGTTGCTCAAGTGGATGAGTGCCCAGATACCGTTTCCAACCAAGAACAGTACATAGAAAGCGACGGTCCCCGATAGAAACGGGATCTTTGTCAGTACTCCAAGGAATAACCATCGAGCAAACAGCTCCTCAAGTAAGACAATAGCGAAGAAAGTAAAGAAATGATTACCCGCCCCCATTCCCTTAAAAAGTTCCGAAAGAGCGTGTGTACCGCTTTTGCCTAGTATTTTTTCTTGGAGAATACCAGCAAGAATTGCTGCGGGCAGCTCAAGCACGACAATTGCAATGATGATGGGGAACATCATCAGAAATGTCTTGTCATTATTTACGATTTGATTGACACCGCCTGACAGAAAGGTCAAAAGCTCACTTCCTGCGGTTCCAATGGACTGGGTTTTCACGGCTATAAATGCCAGTAGGCAAAAAGTGAACAATGCCGATATGACGCCGAGCGCTTTGTTGTGATCACGCACCGTACCACCTCCCGTTTCTGTGAATTTGAAAGAACCGTACTGCGCACAATAATAACAATATCTTACGAGGATGTCAACCAATTCATTGACACCGTGAGAACAGTATGTTATTTTTACATCAATCTTTGAAAATACAATACGGAGGTTTGTGAATGGGCAACGGAACGGTATATATTGTTAACGACATAGAAGCCGCGGGCAATCTGTTAGGTGTTCATCCAACACTATCTCTTGGCGCGTGTGTTGTTGCGCGCGAACCACTGACCTACGAGGAATACAGGGATAAAGGATTGATTTTCTATGCCGAGATTAAACCGACGTCTTTGTCGTTTGAACTTGAGGCCATGAGGATTGGTTGCTCGCATCTGGTGTGCCTTGAGGGCATAAAAACGATGGATCCAAGATATAATCCGACTCATCAGAATTTTAGGCCGGACTTAGTTCTAAAGAGAATGCAGGCAGTTTGCGAAGATCCGGTATCGGCATTAAATAGATTCTGGGAATGGGTGGAACGGGTCGGAGAAGGGAAATCCATAGAAGGTGTAACCGATACGGTTTTTTTTGATAGCGGTCACATAGATCTTTGTTTCGGTGTTTACGCCAAAAGAGTATCTCCGTTTGGTTGGAAAGGGCTTGACCTCAACTCTTTGTATCGTGGCTATGCGAAAAGAGCGGATGCAAGACTCAGAGAACTCAACGTTCCTGACACCAGACAAAAACCTCATCGCGCAGACCACGATGCCGTATTTCTTGCACAAATTGCAAGAGTTTTATTATACGAAAAGTTGGGTTGGTAACATCAAGTTTTCAAAACACAACTATTCAAGTCGAGGGAGTAAAGCCCTCGGCTTTTTTGTTGATTGGCGCCTCGGGACAGGTTCTAATTAAAATCAAATCCGTCGCCCGTTGAAAGTCAAATAGCGTTAATATATATTATTTAATATGTCGCTCAACGTAGTCTTAATTGGATTATATTTTCTCGCCGTACTTTTTATCGGCTGGCGCGCCGGCAAAAGAGAAACACCATCGGATTTTATTATTGCCAGTCGCGATGTCGGGTTGTTCAGGACAACCGCGTCAATTTTTGCGGTTTTAGGTGGGGAAATGCTCATCGCCCAAACAGCGCTTTCGTACACGGTTGGGTTCGGCGCATTTTGGTTTTGGGGCGGCATCGCAATAGGGATGGTGTTATTCGGGCTTGCTGTTCCCAAAATTAAAGCGCTCAGCGACCAATACAACTTCATCAACCTCTCGGAATACTTTGGATTAAAGTGGGGGCAACATAACAGAATTTTTTCAGCGCTTATTGTTTTTGTAACTTTTTTCGGGTTGCTCATACTCCAGTTCATGGCGATTGGTAATATTGTTTCTCCGCT
>CAZKXD010000057.1:0-2227 GCA_964556765.1 uncultured Candidatus Saccharibacteria bacterium
TCACGGTTTCTCCGGAAAAAATTGTACCGGCATTGGCGTCCCCGCAAGAAATTGTACGAGAGGCGGTTCCGACCGGAAAATTGCCCGCACGGCCGGTCGCGCGCGTTCCGTTATATCCGGATGAAACAAAATGGAACAGTATTGTAAGCCGATTTAATGTTAGCTGGGAATTGCCCCCAGACGTAACAGGAGTTTCCACCGCGCTCAATACGTCGCCCAATTTTATTCCGTCGGCGCGGTCGGAGGGTCTTTTTGACAACGAGCAGTTTGAAGCCCTTACTGATGGCGTTTCGTATGTTCATGTTCGTTTCAAAAATGATGTCGGATGGGGACTCACGAAACATTATAGAATCGCGCTTGATACGAACCCCCCTCTCGGCTTTGAACTGAGTATTCTGGAGGGGGAATCTACGGATAATCCCAATCCAACTCTGCAGTTTAATACGAGCGATGCGCTCTCGGGACTCAAAGAATATCTTATCCGAATCGGAGATAATGACATAATACGAATTTCTCCGGCAGAATTTTCGGGAAATTTTGTGTTGCCGCTACAAGCGCCCGGCGGTGGATTACGCGGAAAATGTCATTGAAAATAGCATCAATCTAAATATTATTCCGATTATCGCGCCAACAATTACCTTTGTTACCGAAAAGATTTTTTCCGATGAAAGAGAGGGTCTTATCGTGCGCGGAGCCGTTCGTCCGGAAATAAAAGTTCTTCTTACGGTGTATCAAATCATACGAGGAGGAAGGGGGGAAATTCAGGCGACAGGCGTTGCGCAGCCGGACGAAAAGGGAAATTGGGAGTTTACGTTTAATGAGCCATTGCGCAATGACCGGTATGTTGTGGTCGCGCGGAGCCAAGATGTTCGCGGCGCCCTAAGTCTTGAGGTGGAATCTTCAAAGGTATCTGTCAAGAGTAAGCCCATTATTCAAGTCGGCGCGTTTGAGCTTGGCACGGGAGGCACCACATTGCTTTTGTTGTTAATACTTGTGGGAGGATTTGGAGGAGGTGCGTGGTTTTATAAAAAACAACAGGAGAAACTTTTTCGGCGGGTTGGCTTTACCGGAATGGAAATTACCAAGATATTTAAACTTATAAATGATGACATAAACCGTCTCTCGGAAGCGTTACAAACTCCTACGGCGGCTGACGATGAATATGCGTTTAAACGCCTTCGGGAGAATCTTCAAAAAATGGAAATGTATCTTAAGAAAGGAGTTGAGAAGATAAAAGAATAGTCAAAAAACATATGTTAAAACAAAAAAAGAATATTTTGATTGTTGAAGACGACACGACACTGTCTTCCGCGCTTGCGATAAATCTCGTCGCGAGCGGTTTTAACGTGGCGGAAGCGCGGGACGGCAAACAGGGTATGGAATACGCTCTATCAAAAAAACCCGATTTAATTTTGCTTGATATTGTTATGCCGGGAATGGGCGGGCTTACAATGCTCAAACAATTACGGAAAAACGAATGGGGGAAAAACGCAAAGGTAATTGTGCTGACAAACTATGGCACATCGGAAAAATTGGCCGACGCCCTTGATGCCGGAGTCCGTGAGTATATTCTTAAAACAACCTCTCTTAAGGAGGTGATAGAACAGGTAAAACGAAAACTGGAAAATAAAGGTTAGCGTGCCCCGAACGCCGACTTTGTTTTTTGTACATTGAATACACTGAAGTAGTATGGGCGGTACTATTGTTTTTGACATAGACAAAAACATATATATACTTATAAGCATACGGACACACTATGGAAAAAGAGGTAAAAACAATTGGCCAGTATTTCAATTTTAAAACAATCGCTTTTTTTGTTATTGGCATTGCGGTTGGGGTTCTTTTCGCGGTCCCGCTTGCGGAGCGCAGTATTTTGCGTACCGACTTTCTGGCAAAATTTTTAGAAAAAGAAATCGAGCCGGACGCACCCGCCATAACATCCGTGCTTAAACGAGATACCGCGCCAACAGCTCGCGAAACGCCGAGCGGCAGCGTGGCAACAGAAAGTTCGCTCATTATTTCCGACCAGCTCGCCGGCACTCTCGCGATTATGTCTATGGTGTCGCTTTCGCAGAATGGTTGGGTTGCCGTTCACGAGAAAACGGAAGATGGCGCTATGGGAAATATTTTGGGCGCTCGCCGTTTTGCGGAAGGAAAATATTTCGGCTCCGCGATTGACCTGTTGCGCGCGACGGAGGGAGGAAAATCATACTATGTCGTTTTGCAT
>CAZKXD010000057.1:2237-5347 GCA_964556765.1 uncultured Candidatus Saccharibacteria bacterium
TTATTTAATTTTGAAACAGAAACTCCGGTGAAAGACGCATCGGGAAATTTGATACAAGCAGGGTTTACCGTTTTTGCGGGAGAGTAAGAGCTTTTTCTGACCGCTGATTATAATACCGCCCGCGTGGCGGTTTTTGTTAATAGCAAAAAGGGATGCTCCGCATTGCTAATAAAATATATAAAATCATACGATATATCGTATGATTTCTAAGTATAATTATAAAAAAATAAGAATAAAGTAAAAATTAATATAAGCAAAAGACCACCCGCATTCGCGGGTGGTCTTTTACTTTTTAAAATCGCTTTATTTGAGATATCGTTGTCGTGTGTTTATGTTCTGTGCGTTGCACCGGCTTCATATGAAGCGCGCCCCACGCGCCGTAGAGAAGTACGGCGGACAACACAAGAAAGAGATAATTCATACTGACAAACGCAAGCAGTGCAGAAGCCGCGAGCGGGGCGACAATATAGGCGACCGGCTCGGAGTCTCTGAATATGCTTAATAGTTCCGTATCGGAGCTGTCAATGTGTTTGAAAAAATATGATTCGGAAGTGATTTCCACGAAACTCGCGCCAACGCGAGTGCCAAACAAGAGAGCCGCCCATAGCGCAAAAGACGCGCCCTGTATAAAAAAGAGCGCTGCGGTAAAAAGCGCCATTATAAAAAATCCCGCAATCATAATTTTCTTTTCTCCAACCCGCGTATCGGCGAGCCGCCCCATCGGCATCTCAAAGAGAACGAACGGCAAAAGCATAATGGCGAACATAATGCCGATTTTTTGCCAGTCAAATCCCGCGTAGGTGTACAAATAAATCGGCGTGTAAATAACCATCCACGCAAAAAAGAACCGCAAAATAAGGTTTACGACAATTACGTGTCGCATTTCGTCGTTGGGATGGCGCGCGAGCAATATGTCACTTAGTGTTTTTATATATGGAGTCCGGTGATACTGCGGGTCTTTAAAATCACGCAAGAATTTAGTGATGATGTATACGACAGGAATCAGAAAAATGGCGGCGACGATATAGATTTTTGAAAAATTGCCATTTGTAAGAATAACACCGGTTGTAAGCGGGCCGAGCAGAATCGCAAGATTGATGACGGTTAGGAAGTTCCCGCGCGTTCGCCCTGTTGTTTTATCAATTGAAAATCGCTCAATAAACACATCAAGATTAAATATGACGAGCACGATGATTGCCTGCGCGAGAACGAAGGCGGGAATAATGAAAAATGCGGAGAGCGGGGAGGCAAGCGCGAGAAGGAGAAGTATCTGGAGAATAAGCAGTCCGATAATCGTTTTGTAATTTCCCGCGCGAGCAAGCAGGTCGGGGAATTTTATAAGAAACAATATAATAAGCACCGACGCGGCGGAGTACACAAATCCGATGGCGGATTCCGGTAAAAATTGTTTCAAGAACGACGAGTTGATATAGAGGGGAAGCGCCACATGAAACGCGAACAAAAAAGCGGCGAGATAAATCGGGAAAAAATACGCCTTATTTTTTTGTAATGTTTCGCGCATAGTGCGTTATACGCCCAGTATGACCGGTATGACAATCGGTCGTTTGTTCGTTTTTTGAAAAAGATGTTTGCTCACTTCGTCGGTTACGACCCCCTTCAGATAATCAAAGTTAATGGGGCGCATTCCGACGATTGTTTTTTCAACCGTTTTTCTCACAACCTCGCGGACATCCTTAAACATTTCTTGTGATTCTCGTATGTACACGAATCCGCGGGAAATCAAATCGGGAGATTTTCTAAGTTTTCCGCTGTTGACATCAATCGTAACCACGACCATAAATATGCCGTCTTGGGCGAGCATTTGGCGGTCGCGGATGACCACTTCTTGCATATCGCCGACCGTAAATCCGTCCACCATTACGAGCCCCTTCGGGGCGAATTCTTTGCGAATCGTTATTTTTTCTCCCTCGTTTTCAATATCTATTATCATACTATTATCGGGAATGACGATGTTTGATTCCGCGGTGCCCGCTCGTATGGCGAGGTCGGTGTGGACGCGGAGCATATAGTGATATCCGTGCACGGGAATAAAAAATCTCGGCTTTATTTTTTGATGTATCCAGATTGTTTCGTCGGCGTTTGCGTGTCCGCTTGAATGCACGTCGCTTACCTGATAGTGGATGATGCGCGCGCCTTGCCGCGAGAGATTATCTTTCAGTTTTTGAACGCTCCGTTCGTTTCCGGGAACAATTGATGAAGAAAGTACGACCGTGTCGCGGTTATTTAATATGAGATGGCGATGGCTTTTGTTCGCGACACGCATTAAGACGGCATATTCGTCTCCTTGCGCGCCCGTTACCAGAGCGACAATTTTTTCAGGCGGGTAGTCGCCCATCTCCTCTATGGGAATGATGGTGTCTTTGAGCGGTTTGAAAATACCGGCAAGGCGGGCGATTTCTATGTTTGTTTTCATACTGCGCCCGTCAATAATCACTTTCTTTTTATATGTTTCAGCCGCGCTTATGATATGCACCAAGCGTTCAATCTGAGAGGCAAATGTTCCGATAAACAGCCGTCCGGTGGCGTTTTTAATTATTTCTTCAAGATTTTTGTGCACCATACGTTCGGGAATTGAAAATCCGGGACGCTCAACATTGGTAGAGTCTGCCATAAGCAACAACGTTTTGCTTTTTTCAAATATGGAAAATTCTGTTTTTTCGCGCTCGGTGGGTATGCCGTCCTCGTGGTCAAGTTTGAGGTCGCCGGTGTGAACGATATTGCCGTACGGCGTTTCAATCACAATTCCCATAGAATCGGGGATGGTGTGGGTGACGGAAAAAAAACGCACGCGCAATTTCCCGATTTTTATCGTATCCTCTTTTTCAACAATATTGAGATTAAGCGCCGGCAGATGCGGAAATTCTTCCTGCCGTTTTTTAATCATAAGCATTGTCAGATTGCGGGTGTAAATGGGCGGGTTTCCGATACGGGGGGCAATGTAGGGGATTCCGCCGATGTGGTCCAGATGGCCATGCGTGATGATAAGCGCGCGTATTTTATCGATGCGCGCCTCCAGATATTTGGTGTTGGGCAATATATAGTCAATACCCGGCGTTTCTTCCTCCTGAAACTGGATGCCGCAGTAAATT
>CAZKXD010000058.1:0-5302 GCA_964556765.1 uncultured Candidatus Saccharibacteria bacterium
GGAGAAGCGGGAACAACCGAGTCGTGCGTCCCCTCCTTGAATTTCGCGATAACTTTTGACACGGTTTCGGGGGAAAGAAGCGGGTATGTCGCGGCGGCGTACACGATAATATCGCCCGGAAAATTCTGCGCCATATTTTCATATACATCGGACATAAATACGGTACTGCTCGCGTACGCGTCATCGCGCTTTACGATTTCAACCGGATATTTTTTTGCAATCGCGAGCATCTCATCAGAATTGGAATTAATTACGATACCATCAAGCTCGGGTACGGTAAGCAACTGTTTAATTTTAATCTCCAACAAATTAGAGCCCGCAAAGGGGCGAACATTTTTATTTTCCACGCGCACCGAGCCGGCACGAACGGGAATAAGCGCTTTAATTTTCATAATAATCCTAACGATCCGAATACATAATCCGGACGGTATATAGTGTGTTAGCCAATAAGCTCTACTATTCTTTTAACCGAATCCAAAACAATATGGTTGTTGTCGTATTGTCTCTCCAAAATCCCCTCCTTAAACTTTTCCAACAATTCCAAAAACCGCTCTTCCGTTGCGACAATCTCTTTTATATTATAATCATCTTTCGCAAGATTAAAGCCGTCAATCGGAGAAAAGTTCACAAAAAGGGCGGGAACGCTCGTCGCCAATACGTAATAATTCGTGGACGACCACGGATTATTCACGCATAGTTCGGAAAGACACATAAGCTCATCGGTAGACGCCTGCACGCCGCCGCACACCGTAACGTGAAGCGGCGTGTACGATGTATAGATATCCTCTTCTTTGGGGTGCAGTTTAAAAAGGATATTTGCCTCCTCCGGAGAAAAAACTTTTCGTATAGCGGTGAAAACGCGTTCATAATATCTGATTTGGTAGTCTTCGGAAATGGGTTGTCCGTCAAGATGAAAAAACTGAAGACGCATAGACGGAACCAGTATATTAATTTTCCCCGATTCAATACCGTATTTTTTTTCCAGTTCGGCGCGCGCGTGAGCGTCTGATTCAATGCGCCGTTTGAGTATGTGCGTTTCCTCCACGTCCAGCGTGCCGACGATTGAAACCATTTTCGGCGCGGCGCGGTCATATTCTTTCAAAATTCTCTCCGCGGCAACTTCGTCTATCGCCCCCAATTTGTCGGGAACAACCGCCCTTCTTTTGAGCGCGCCGAGCGGAACCCCTGAAAGCATATCGGCGACAGTATAAAATAATTGTAACATTTGATAATATACCCGCCGAAGAAACGACGGCTCTTCTCTACCGCCAAACATAGAAGCATTCCACGGCCCATAAAATGACGTCTGCAAACGAATCGTTTCCACTCCCGCCATGCGCGCCTCCCTCGCGATTGCCGTATGCGGATTGGTGGTTTTTTCAAATATCAATTTCACGGGCCGAATGATTTCAAGAAATTCTCTGCATTTTTTCCTATGCGCGCGCATTTTGCGGATTGGCGCAAGAAACGGAAAATTCATTCTCCCGTCGTCACTCAATCCATCGCTGATAACAAAAAAAGCAAAGCGATTTTTTTCACAATATTCTATCATCTGCCGTTGCGCCACGCTTTCCTTTTTAACAATTAAAAATCCGATATCGTATGCATGTTTCAAATACGGAATAAGCCGCGCGTAATATTTCACTTGCGGAAGATAACACGGAACAAAATATATTTTTGGTTTAGTCGGCATAGGAAAGTTCGTTGAGATATCCGAGCGTAATTGCCTTACTGTTGTCCTCATCGCTTATTTCTTTTAGTTTGTTCAGACCGGTGCGGTAATGTCCTTCCGTGCTCACGCGCTCAAGCGCCGCTAAAAATGCTATCAACGATTGCCGGCTAGGAACAAACCCGTTTTTTATTTTTTGAAGCGCGTCTTTACATTCATCAACACTTGATACGCGAAAAACATCATCATAATGCATAAACCACACGGAGCCGAACAATAGCAGAGGCTTTCCGCGCAAAATCGCCTCCCACCCCGCGGTGCTTGTTACCGTTGCCGTTGCCTGCGCCTTGTCCATAAGTTCAAACGTGGACGTGGTCGCGGGAACCAAATACACGCCCTTGAGCGCACTGAGTTTTTTATAATATCCCGAATATCTTCCCAGGTGTGCGCGCGCAAGCATCCATTGCGATTCGTTTTCTTTTACATATACAACCCAGTCCTCCGGCAGCGCATACGAGAGCATTGCAATCATAAGAATCTGGTCAACAAAGACGCCGCCCTCCGCGCTTGTTGAGCGTTCGGGCTGCATATGAAGGGGCACATACACGAATTTTTTTGAAAAATCGGGAGCTACCTGAAGCGCCTCATATTCTTTTTTGAATCCTTTTCGTATCCGTCTCCATTTCGCGTAGCGAAGCCGAAGCCGCAACCCGCCATATTCTATCCGGTCAATGCTCAATATGTACTTTTTGTTAAAATAGGCGCGAATATATTGTATTCCGGTTTTCAAAAACGTGCCGTCCCGCACATTTTTTTTAATTGCCGCCATCGTTGGAAACACGCGCATTGAGTCCTCAATCACCTTCGCTTTATTCCGCTGTTGATATACCGGATGCGGATTATATGCCGGGTCATTTTGCGTCTTATACGCGTCTTGAAAATCGGAACCTAAATCTTCAAGTGTAAAATTTTCTTGTTTTGTTTTTTTGTATGCATCAATTAACTTTGAATAATGAGTATAATCGTCAAAAAAAAGGAGGCGGTCGGTAACGGCGCGAAGCGGAGAATGCATAATCGTTTTTATTCCCATTTTTTTTGCCAAATGATACAGCACAAAAATATACGTTACGTGCGGAATATCATGAAACAAAAGCGCTTCGGGCTTATAGTAACGCAAAACTCCATACCAGTATGAAAGATACTCGTAATAGAGATGTTTTTTTTCGCTCAGCGAACGTCCGGAATAATCAATGCTCTCCATCATAATAAGCGCCTGCGATTCATACGGGAGCATATCGTGAATGAGTTCTCTGCTCGGCGGGTCAAACAGGTTCACCGGCGCTCCGTCGGCGGGAATATTCTGCACGGCATCGGCTTCTTCGTGAAAAACAGTATCCGGAAACGCGGTCTTGTCTTTTTTTAATTCCCGAAAATATTTTTTTCCTCCCGTCCAATAGGAAATATGATATCCGCGTTTTTTGAGTTCATACCCGACCGAAACAAGATGTTTCGTCACAAAATTAATCAGAAAAATATTTTTTTCCGCGCGCTTTGCGTCGCTTCGTGTTGTTGCCGTTGAAATTGCCATAGTGTTGTATTCCTTACTGTAACCGCAATTTCCACACTTAAGTTTTTTCCTCTTTAAATATAAGGGATGGTCCGGCAACCGCATAGAGCGCATACCCCTTCCCGCGCAAAAACGAGTATATGGGATTTGAATGCGGACTGTCGCAGGAAAAATCCGGACTTTCAACGATTATGCACGCGGGATTTGTAGTACTCCAGTCGTATGATTCAAGGACTTCCAAATCCATTCCTTCCGTATCTATATTTAATACGTCTATCGAGGAAACAGCTCCCGCGTGCGCCGCCAATATATCCTTCAGAGGAATAATGTTAACCGGCTCTTTGGACAATAAAATCACCCAATCTTTATGAAGCCACTTCTCCGCATCCGATTCTTTAAACGTATTGAGCGCGGGGTCGGAAAAAGAATAATACAAAAGCTCTTGTTTTTCTTTTCCTACTCCCGCTCTGATATTGATATCGCGCGGTCGGTCTCGATTAAACATATTCACGGTCTCTCCGTTTGGGTCAATGTTGATGCCGCTCCACCCCCTTTTGTGGAGAAGATATGTATTGGAATACCGCTTTGGATGATGCGCGCCCACATCAACATACACGCCGTCTTTCTTTTTAAAAAGTTTCCCGACAAGCACATCCTCGCCGAATTGAGAATAATATATATTTCCAAAATCATTTAAAAATCTTTTTTTGACATCAAGCAAAACAAAGCGAAAGCGCGGAGGTATCCGATTTAAAATTATTTTTTTTATGTTCATATGCCACATATGGTGCCGTGAGACGCGTTATGTTCTGATGTTATACGCTTTATAAAAATATGTTTGTTTATCTTTCAACAAATCATTTGGCGCGCCCGTTTCAATAATTTTTCCCTTATCAAGAACCATAAGCGTATCGCAGTTCATCACCGTCCCCAAGCGGTGAGCTATAACCAAAACAGTAATGTGCCCCTTAAGACTTTCTATCACGGCTTGAATGTGTTTTTCAGATTCATTATCAAGCGCGCTTGTCGCTTCATCAAGAATCAACAGCTTTGGATGCCGCACGAGCACGCGAGCAATTACAATCCTCTGCCTTTGTCCCGCCGACAACTGAATGCCCCGCTCTCCGACAACCGAAGAAAACTTTTCCGGCAAAGAATCTATAAAATCATATATCTGCGCCTGTTTCGCGGCATACAGTATTTCTTCTCTGCTGATGGAATCATCAAAAAATCGTATATTGTTTTCAACCGTGTCGTTGATTAGGTGGATATCTTGAGACACATAGCCGACATTTTTTCTCCAATCATGCACATCAATTTCCGAAACAAGGAGTCCGTCCAAAAGAATGTTCCCTTTTTGAGGCACAAACAAGCGGAGCATTAAATCAACAATGGTCGTCTTTCCCGAGCCTGATGACCCGATAAGACCTGTAAATGACCCCCTATTAATCCGAAACGAAAGATTGTCAAGAATGGCGTTCTGTCCGTATCCAAACGATACGCGTTCAAACAACAAGTCCTTCTCAAACACGAACGGCTTGCCGCCTCCTTCTTCCTCTTCGTTTTTGCGCATTCGTTTTTGATATGAGAGCACGTGCTCCATATACGGCAATAAACCAAAAACATTCTGCGTCTGCGCTTGCAGGTCCTGAATTTGAGAAAATATCCTCTGAATCAGATATACAATCGCCACAAACGCCGGAAAATTAAACGTGCTTGTTTTATACGCAAACGCAAAAAGCATAAGAACAAAAATCACCGAGAACGGCTGGAAAAACGCTCCAAACACATTGCTCAAAATTGACCGCCGTAATTGTATTTTTTTGAGAGATTCAAAATATTCATCGCGCGCGCGGTAACCGCGCTCGCGACAGAAATTGATTTTATTGTTTTAAGGCCGAGAACACTTTCGTTGATGAAATGCGCCACTTCACGGACCTGAAACGCAACTTGCTGTGATGTTTCGCGAAGTCTCCTGATAATCGGATGAAACGCGAGAACAACAACAAACCCCGACGCAAGCGTCACTAATGTAATGGACAAAGAGATATTAACCGCGATAAAAA